>JBEEMX010000045.1:0-12265 GCA_041192465.1 Pseudomonadota bacterium
GGCGAATTTCGGCCGCCTGCTGCGCGAGGAGCTGAAGCCCTACCGCGACGAGCTGATCATCTCCAGCAAGGCCGGCTGGGACATGTGGCCCGGCCCCTACGGGCAAGGCGGTGGCTCGCGCAAGTACGTGCTGGCGAGCCTCGATCAGAGCCTGAAGCGCCTCGGCACCGACTACGTGGACATCTTCTACTCGCACCGCTTCGACGCCGAAACACCGCTGGAGGAAACGGCCGGCGCGCTGGCGACCGCCGTGCAGCAGGGCAAGGCGCTGTACATCGGCATCTCGTCGTACTCGCCCGGCAAGACGGCCGAGATGGCCCGGCTGCTGCGCGAGCACAAGGTGCCGCTGCTGATCCACCAGCCGAGCTACAACCTGCTGAACCGGCTGATCGAGCGCGGCCTACTCGACACGCTGGCGGCAGAGGGCATGGGCTGCATCACCTTCACGGCGCTGGCGCAGGGCGTGCTGTCGGACAAGTACCTGAACGGCATTCCGGCGGATGCGCGCATCAACCGGCCGGGCGGCGGCTCGCTGTCCCGCGATCACCTCTCGCCGGAGAACCTCGCCAAGGTCCGGGCGCTGAACGGCATCGCGCAGCGGCGGGGCCAGTCGCTGGCGCAGATGGCGCTGGCCTGGGTGCTGCGCGATCCGCGGGTGACGACGACGCTGATCGGCGCCAGCAGCGTGGCGCAGATCCGCGAGAACGTCGCCGCGCTGCAGAACCTCGCCTTCACCCCGGAGGAACTCGCCGAGATCGACCACCACGCCAGCGAGGGCGGCGTCGATCTGTGGCGGGCGCCGAGCAGCGACTGGGCCTGATTCAGCCCAACCGCGTCGGCCTGCCCGTCAGAGGAAACCCAGACTCGCGTTCGCGGCCGTGGCGAAGCGGGTCACGTTGGGCAGCACCGTCGGCAGATTCGCCGCCGGCACGCCGAACCACGTCGCCAGCGTCGCCGCGTAGCGGTCCACCGACGTGCTCGGCACCAGGCGGCCCTGCCCCAGGTCTTCCGGCCCACCGAGCGCGACGGTCGGCCACTGCCCGTAGAGCTTGTTGCCCTTGACCGCGCCGCCCATGACGAAGTGGTGCGCGCCCCAGCCGTGGTCGGAGCCGCGACCGTTGGACTGCAGCCCACGCCCGAAATCCGACGCGGTGAACGTCGTCACGCTGTTGGCCACGCCCAGCTCCACCGTGGCCGCGTAGAAGGCTGCCATCGCGTCGGACAGCTCCTTCAGCCGCAGCGCCTGGTTCTCGACCAGCATGTCGTGGAAATCGTAGCCGCCCTGCGAGACGAAGTAGATCTGGCGCTTGTGGCCCAGGCCGTTGCGGGCGGCGATCATGCGGGCGACCATGCGCAACTGGCCGGCCAGGCTGCCGGCCGGGAACACCGTGTTGACGGCCGGGGCCGCCGCCAGCGCCGCCTTGGCGATCTGGCCGGTGCTGATGGCGCGGGTGCCGACGGTGTTGTACGCCTGCTCCAGCAGATTGGCGCGCGGCTGGGTCATCAGCGTGTTCATGGCCGCGGCCATCTCGGCGTTGTAGCGCCAGTGGGTCGGGTCCATCGTGTCGATGACCACCGGCCCCCAGGACGTGACCTGGTACTGCACCACCGAGTTGCCGGCCTGGATCAGGTTGTTGCCGCCCAGGGACATGCACATCGAGACGGTCGCGCCGGGGTTGTAGGCGCCGGCCGTGAGATCGCCGACGCGGCCGAGCCAGCCAGTGGCCGAGCCCTTCGTGGGCAGCCCGGATTGCCACGACGCCTGCTGGTCCGAGTGCGAGAACAGGCCCAGCGGCGTCTGGACCGACTTGGCCTTGTACTGCGCCAGCGTGGTCGGATACGCCAGCGTGCCGACGTTGGCCATCAGCGCGCACTGACCAGCGTCCACCAGCGGCTTGAGCGTGGCGAACGCCGGGTTCAGGCCGAGCTGCGGGCCGCTGTAGCCGGCCAGATTGAGCTGCAGCAGGGTCGATTGCGGCAGCGCGATGGCGGGGCGGGCGGCCTGGTAGCCAGCGTACGCGGCATTCTCGTAGGGGATGACGGTGTTGCTCTGGTCGTTGCCGCCGAACTGGAAGATGCAGACCAGCGCCTTGAAGTCGGTCGCGGTCTGGGCGGCGACTTCGCCGAAAGTGGCGAGGGTGGCCGCGAACGGCGTGCCCGCGTAGGCGGTGGTCAGGGCGGCGCGGCGCAGGAAATCCCGACGGGCCAGTTGCTTGTGCAGATAGGTCATGGCGTAAGTCCGTCGAATCTCAGCGTTGAACCACGTACTCGGGGCAGGTCATCACCAGGAAGACCGCCTGCCAGACCCGCAGCTTGCGGGCGTTGGTCAGCGTCACCGGCAGCGTGTTCATCACGTTGGTGATGGCCAGCCTGGTGCTGTCGGTCATCTGGCCGGCCATCAGCTCGATGTTGAGGCGGCTGAGCAAGGTTTCCGCGTTGTCGGCAATGGCTTCGTAGGGCGCGTAGTTCGGCAGGATCTTGGCAGCGAACCCGCGCTCCGCCGCCCAGGACATGAAGTTGGTGTAGCCGGTGAGCGTGGTTTCGTGGGTGATCTGGAACTCGGGGGCGGTCAGCCCGGCCGCCAGGATCGGCCCCGGCGGCGCGTAGTCCGGGCGGAAGAAGTTGAAGACACTGGGCGAGCGTTGCGGGTTCTGCCCCAGGCTGGTCACGGGGTCTTCGAGGTTCCAGATCGTCCAGACACCGTCGGTCGGCCTGGCGTTGAAGGCACGCAGCCAGTGCCCGAAGCGCAGCATCGGCTCGCGGAGCTTGCCGTAGGTTGGTTCGGTCAGCTTGGCGTCGCTGCGTGCATCGGCGTCGAGCAGGATCGCCCGGACCACCGCGCCCAGGTCGCCGCGCACGCCCTTGCCATTGTTGGCCCAGACCGCCGCGATCCGGCCGACGTAGGCGCGGCTCGGGTTGCTGGTGACGAAGCGCTTGATGAGCTGCTCGCTCAGGAAAGGCGCGACGTTCGGGTGGTTGGCCAGCGTGTCGAGTGCGATCTTCAGCGAAGCCGGACCACCGGTGCCGGCCGGGATGGTGACGCCATTGACGATGTTCTTGACCGACGTGGACGTGATCGCCGGGTTGTTCATCATCGGCGCGTCCCACGCCTGCACGCCATTGAAGGTCCAGCCGGTGAAGACCTTGGCCATGCCCATGACCTCGGGGATGCCGTAAGTGGGGATGGGGTTGCCAGTGGCGTCGAGCTGGCGGGATCCGTCCTGGTTGAGCATCCACAGGCCGATGCTGAAGAGCTGCATCACCTCGCGCGCATAGTTCTCGTCAGGCAGGCGGCCGGTGGCGGTGTCCTCCTTCTGGTTGCCCATGTGCGAGAGGTATTTGCCCATGGCAGGGCTGAGCGACACGTCTTCGAGCAACTGGCGGTAGTTGCCGAAGGCGTTGCGGGCGAGCAGGTCGTGGTAGGCGGCGTGGGCGGCTGGCTGGGTGTCGATGGCGCTGTTGGTGGCACTGGTGACAAAGATTTCCGACAGCGCGAAGGTCATGCGCTGGCGCAACTGGTCCGGCCCGGTGGCGGCCTGGGACCAGAAGCTCTCCATGAACGCATTGATGAACTCGGACGTGCCCAGCGGGCCTTTCATCGCCACGTAGTTCCAGTGGCTGGGCGTGGTCAGCGGCTTGGCGAGCTGCTCGTCCACCCAGGCGGCGGGCGTCATGGCAGAGACACGGGCGACCTCGGTGGCGGTGGCGCCCCAGGTGGCCTGGTTGAGCAGCCGGGCGGCCTGCTTCTGGGCGGTGGTCAACGGCGCGGGGTAAGGCGAGGTCGGCGGGATCAGCACCGTCGAGGCGGTGGCGTAGCACGCCTTCTTCTTGCCAAAGGCGGGGTCTTTGCCGAAGACCGTGCTGTTGCAGTTCAACCCGCCGGTGGCATAGCGGAACACCCATTGGGTGCCCACGCCGTAGGCCACGCGGCGCGTGCCGGTAAAAGCACAATGGCCCCATTCGGCCGCGCAGGCGGTACTGGTGTAGGGCAGCCCGTCGAGAACGAAGGTGGTGCCCTGCGCCGCGGCGAGCGGGCTGAACACGGTGGTGGCCAAGGTCAGCAAGGCCCCCGCGGCCCCGCGCAACATGCGGTCAAGGTGTCGGCGTTGTGGAAACACGCTCTGCTCCATCCAGATGGGAAGCCGCTCGGTGGCGGTCGGTATTCGCATTGTCGGCAGCGAGTTGTGACAAGTCCGTAACCGACGGTCAACGCTAGCCGAATCGCCCCCCGTGTTCGCGTGGATCTGGATCGTACCGTGATGGAATGCACAAGACCGTGGTCCATCAGGCGACAGTGTCACCCTGCCATCGCCGCCCGCACCACCCCCACGAACGCAGCGACCAGCAACACCGCCACCGGCCCGATGCTGAGCGCGAAGCCCAGCGCGCGCTGCGCCGGCGCGCGGGTGTAGGCGCGCTGGTAGACCACCCGGCCGATCAGGTAGACCGCGCCCACGGCGGCCATCGCGGCGGGGGACCAGTATTTCGCCGCCATCCACAGCGCCGGCACGAACACCACCAGCAGCTCCAGCGTGTTCATCTGCACCCGGTAGTGGCGCTCGAACAGTTCGTTGCCGGTGGTGGCGGGGGCCTTGACGCCGTAGCGGCCACGGGCGCTGCCGACCAGCCCTCCGAAGACGAGGTACTGGACGAGGGCGAAGAAAGTGACAAGGTCGATCCAGGGCATGGTGAAGTCCTATGTTCCTATGGGTGGAGCGGGTCAGCGTACACCACCAACTGCCGGCCCCAGCTCCCTATCATGGCGTTCACCCGCCCAAGGAACCCCCATGCCCGCCCACGACACACCGGCCCTGCCGGCCCTGCCGTCCCTCCCGCTGACCACCTTGCCCGGCCGCATCGGCGAGGTGCTCGGCGCCAGCCCCTGGCTGCACATCGACCAGGCCCGCATCGACGCCTTCGCCCACGCCACCAACGACCTGCAGTGGATCCACACCGACCCGGTGCAGGCCGCGGCCGGCCCCTTCGGTCGCACCATCGCGCACGGCTTCCTGACACTGTCGCTGCTGTCGTGGATGGGCGAAAACGCCTTCGACATCCCGAATCTGCGCATGAGCCTCAACTACGGGCTGAACAAGGTGCGCTTCCCCGCGCCGCTGCCGGTGGACAGCCGCGTGCGGGGCGTGTTCCGGCTGCTGGCGTGCGAGCCGATCGACGGCGGCTGGCAAGTCACCGTGGAAGCCACCATCGAGCGCGAGGGCGCCGCCAAGCCGGTGTGCGTGGCCGAGTCGGTGTCGCGCCGCTATCCCCTTTGAGACACCTTCAGACTCTGAGCAGGCCGTCCCTGTCCAGCCGGCCTTGCCGCTGGAAAAACTCCCGCGCCAGCGCCACCAACTGGCGGTCGGTCGGGTGGTCCACCAGCTCGTAGCCGACGAGGTGCGTGGCGAGCTGTGGGCGGTGCTTGTCGGCGTAGTGGCGGAAATCGGTCAGGGCGGTGTGCGTGCCCGTGACCAGCACCTGCGCGATGCCATCGAGCGCGTCGCAGACGGCGCCGAAGAACTCGTGCTCCGAGCGGACACCGCTGTTGTGCTGCGCGGTGGTGTAGGCCTTCAGATGCACGGTCTGCGTCTGCACCTGCGTCTCGTCGAAGCGCAGCACCTGGGCCTGCTGGTGGTCGGTGCGGACCACGGCGTGCAGCACCGGCTTGGGGACAGCCGCAGGCATGGGCGTAGGTGTGGTCGTGGGCGTGGGCGTGGGCATGGCGAGGGTCCGGTCAGGTGGGCAGACGCCCAGCGTGCGCTCGATGCGGCGGGCGGGTCTGTGCGATGCCGAACAGACACCGCCCCACGGCCACCGCTACAAAGAGCCGACACGCACCCCTCCACACCGACACCGCATGACGCAAGCCAGCTCCTCCGAGGCGGCCGCCGGCCCCAAGGACCACTACGCCACCCTCGGCGTGGCCCGCACCGCCACGCACGACGAGATCCGGCACGCCTACCGCAAGCTGGCGCGCAAGTTCCACCCCGATGTCAGCCAGGAGCCGAACGCGCAGGCGCAGTTCATGGCCGCCGCCGAGGCCCACGAAGCCCTGATCGACACCGGCCGCCGCGCCGCCCACGACGAAGCCTGGCGCCAGCACGCGCTGGACCGCGCCTACGCACAGACCGCCGCCGAATCGCAGACCCAGGAAGACGCCTTCGAGGCGCTGTTCGCCCGGGCGGCCGGGCGCTCCCGCCGCCGCGAAGGGCCGCGCCACCGCGAACCGGTCCCCGGCCGCGACCACCACGCCAGCATCGAGATCGCGCTGCTCGACAGTTACCACGGCGCGCGGCGCACCGTCTCGCTACAGATGCCCGTGGTCGATGCGGTGGGGCGGGCCTCGCTGCAGACGCGGCACCTGGAGGTGGACATCCCGAAGGGCGTGCGCCCTGGACAGCGCCTGCGGCTGGCGGGCCAGGGCGGGCCGGGTGAGGACGGCGCGGCAGCGGGCGATCTGTACCTGGACATCACGCTGCAGGCGCATCCGCTGTTCCGCGTCGAGGGCCGCGATGTGCAGGTCGATCTGCCGACCGCACCCTGGGAGGCCGTGCTCGGCGCGACCGTCACCGCGCCCACGCCGGAAGGCGACGTCCAGCTCACCATCCCGCCCGGCTCGACGCCGGGGCGCCGGCTGCGCCTCAAGGGCCGCGGCCTGCCCGGCCACCCGCCAGGTGACCTCTATGCCGTGCTGCGCATTGCCCTGCCACCGGCCAACACCGAGGCCGAGCGGCTGGCCTACCAGGCGATGGCGCAGGCGTTCGTGCATTACCAGCCTCGCCCTGCGCTGGAGGTCTGAGCCGACAGGGCCGCGGCGGGCGTGACTCGACCGGATTCTTGTCGAGTCACTGGACGGTGACATTTCACGATTCAGACCATCTTCTCGCACTAACGAATGCAGCCTGAATCGTGACGGAATGAGCGTCTGTTCTGTGTGAACTAGGATCTTCCGGATCGGGGAGATCGGCAGTGAACGCAGGGACAAGATTAGAGCAACTGGTGGTCGGTGCCTGCGTGCGCGGCATCCTGCCAGATCGATTGATCGAGGTGGTCAGCGCCCGCTGGTTCGGCGCCGATGTGCTGGAGCTGACCTACAAGACCCAGGACGGCCACCTCGGCAGCGAGCTGGTCTATCGCCACGATGTGCAGCGGCTGGAAATCGTCGAATCCGGGCGGCCCTGGAGCTTCGACGGCGATGGTCATCTGTTCCGACTCGTGGCCGAAGCCCACCGGATACGCCTCGCCCACCTCTTCGATCCGGTCCTCGCCGTCCACACCTCGGACGTACAGCCGCTGCCCCACCAGATCACCGCCGTCTACGAGGCGATGTTGCCGCGCCAACCGCTGCGGTTCCTCTTGGCTGACGACCCTGGCGCCGGCAAGACCATCATGGCCGGCTTGCTGCTGAAGGAACTGATCGCACGCGGGGATGTGCAACGCTGCCTGATCGTTTGCCCGGGAAGCCTCGCCGAGCAGTGGCAGGACGAACTGTGGAAAAAGTTCAGCCTGCCCTTCGAGATCCTGACCAACGACAAGCTCGAAGCCGCTCGCACGGGCAACTGGTTCGCCGAAACGCCGCTGGTGATCGCCCGCCTCGACAAGCTCGCCCGCAACGAGGACGTGCAACGCAAGCTGCAGGCACCGGAAGCCGGCTGGGATCTGGTGGTCTGCGACGAGGCCCACAAGCTCTCGGCCACCTACTTCGGCGGCGAGGTCAAGTACACCAAACGCTACCGGCTGGCGCAGATGCTGGGCGCCACCACCCGGCACCTGCTGCTGATGACCGCCACGCCGCACAACGGCAAGGAGGAGGATTTCCAGCTCTTCCTCGCCTTGCTCGACAGCGACCGTTTCGAGGGCCGGTTCCGCGATGGGGTCCACAAGGTGGAGGTTTCGGACCTGATGCGGCGCATGGTCAAGGAAAGCCTGCTCAAGTTCGACGGCACTCCGCTGTTCCCGGAGCGCATCGCCCACACGCTGCTGTACCCGCTCGGGCCGCAGGAAGAACAGCTCTACAGCGAGGTGACGACCTATGTGCGCGAGGAGTTCGACCGCGCCGCCGCGCTGCAGAACGACAAGCGCGCCGGCACCGTCGGCTTCGCGCTGACCATCCTGCAAAGGCGGCTGGCGTCTTCACCGCAGGCGATCCACCGGTCCTTGCAGCGGCGCCGGGAGCGGCTGGAAAAGCGGCTGCAGGAACTGGAGACCAACCCCCGCGCCGAGCTTCGGCAGGCTACGGCCCCCGTGCTGTGGACCGGCCCCGCGCTGGATGCCGATGACATCGACGACCTGGAAGACTCGCCGGAATCTGAAGTGGAAGCCGCCGAAGCCGATGTGCTGGACCAGGCCACCGCAGCCCGCACGCTGGCCGAGCTGCGCCACGAGATCGAGGGGCTGTCCCGTCTGGAGGGACTGGCTGCCAGCGTCCGGCACAGTGGTGCGGATCGCAAATGGCGCGAGCTGTCGAGCCTGCTGGGCGAGATCTTCAAGACGACTGCACTGGGTGTGCTGCAGGCCGAGGAGCCGGAGGTCTGCTATGGCGTCACGCCCGCACCGCGTCCCAAGGCATCGCCCACCCAGAAGCTGGTGGTCTTCACCGAACACCGCGACACCCTGGATTACCTGCAGCACAAGATCAGCGCCTTTCTGGGTCGGCGGGAAGCGGTGCAGGTGATCCATGGGGGCATGGGCCGCGAGGACCGCCTCAAGACGCAGGATGCCTTCCGCAACGATCCGCTGGTGCAGGTGCTGATTGCCACCGATGCCGCGGGCGAGGGCATCAACCTGCAGCGGGCGCACCTGATGGTGAACTACGACCTGCCGTGGAATCCGAATCGGCTCGAACAGCGTTTCGGTCGCATTCACCGCATCGGCCAGACCGAGGTGTGCCACCTGTGGAATCTGGTGGCCGACCAGACCCGCGAAGGCGATGTGTACCGCACGCTGCTGGACAAGCTCGAACAGGCGCGCCAGTCGCTTGGCGGCGAGGTGTTCGACGTGCTGGGCAAGCTGCAGTTCGATGGCCGGCCGCTGCGGGAGCTGCTGATCGAGGCGATCCGCTACGGCGACCGCCCCGACGTGCGGGCGCGCATGACCCAGGCCATCGCCCACGCGGTCGATCGGGACCAGCTTCGGGCATTGCTCGACGAGCACGCGCTGGACCGCACCGTGATGGACGCGACACGGGTGGGCGAGATCCGGCAGGAGATGGAGCGCGCCGAGGCCCGGCGATTGCAGCCGCACTACATCGAATCCTTCTTTCTGCACGCCTTCAGGCAGCTCGGTGGCACGGTGCGCCAGCGCGAAACCCGGCGTTTCGAGGTCAGCCATGTGCCCGCCCCGATCCGCAACCGGGACCGCCAGATCGGGCTTGGCGTGCCGGTGCAACCGCGTTACGAGCGCATCGCCTTCGAGCGGGCGCTGGTCGCCCCGGTCGGACAACCGCTGGCGGCGTTCCTCTGCCCTGGTCATCCGCTGCTGGATGCCACGATCGACCTGACGCTGGAGCGGCACCGCGACCTGTTGCGGCGTGGCACCGTGCTGGTCGATGAACGTGATCCGGGCACGCAGCCCCGGGTGCTGCTGACGCTGGAACATGCCATTCAGGACGCCAGCGCCAGCACGACCGCCGGTCAAGACACGCGCCACACCATTTCACGCAAGATGCTGTTCGTCGAGCTGATGGCGGACGGACAAGCCCGCCACATCCACTACGCGCCCTACCTCGACTACCGGCCGCTGAAAGAGGACGAACCACAGGCCGCCACCGTGCTGAACCGCCCGGAATGCGCCTGGATCGGCCACGATCTGGAGTCACGCGGCATGGGCTACGCGATTGCCAAGGTCGTGCCCGAACACCTGCAGGAAGTCCGCGCCCAGCGCACGGGCTGGATCGCCAAGACCCGTGCGGCCGTGCGGGAGCGGCTCACCAAAGAAATCGCCCACTGGGACCACCGCGCCCAGCAACTGCAGCAACAGGAAAGCGCCGGCCACCCCAACGCCCGCGTCAACGCGCAGGAAGCTCAGCGCCGCGCCGACGACCTGCAAGCACGCCTGCACAAGCGGATGGCGCAGCTCGACCGGGAGGGGCAGATCTCGGCGATGCCACCGGTGGTGATCGGGGGACTGGTGGTGGTGCCGCTCGGCCTGCTGCTGCAGATGACCGGTCGCAGCGTGTCCATGCGTCCACCCATCGACACCTCGATCGCCGCCGCACGGGCGCGGGCGGTGGTCATGGCCATCGAGCGGCGCCTCGGGTTCGAGCCGACCGACCGCGAGTTCGACAAGCTCGGCTACGACATCGAGAGCCGCGACCCGCGCAACGGCCACCTGCGCTTCATCGAGGTGAAGGGTCGGGTCAGCGGCGCCGAGACGATCACCGTCACGCGCAACGAGATCCTGTATTCGCTGAACAAGCCCGACGACTTCATCCTGGCCATCGTCGAGTTCATGCCCGATGGCCGCGAGAGCACCCACTACCTGCGCCAGCCTTTCCAGCGGGAGCCTGATTTCGGGGTGACGAGCGTGAACTATGACTTTGCCGGGTTGATCGCTCGGTCTGTGCGACCGTCCTGACCCTTTCATAGAAAGAGCTGACCACCATGACTGACCTGACGGCGATCGACACCATCCTCGATCTGCTCGAAGAGCGCGGCTGACTCCCACTCAGGACTGACATACATGCCCACCGCGCCCAAATCCCGCTCCACCAAGCCCGCGCCGGCCCCACGCGACGGCCGAACCCTCGTCCGCCCTGTCAGCCAGGTTCTCCTGCGTCTGAAGACCCACGACCCGAAGACTGATTTGTTCACCGCCACGGTCAAGCAGGTGCTGCTGTGGCTGAAGAACCGGGCGGGGCGGGCACTACCCCAGTCGGCCTGGAATCAGAAGTCATTCGAGCTGGAGTCGATCGGAGCGCAGCGCACGGCAGCGGTCGCGCTGGACAGCCCGCGTTACTGGTCCGCCCGGCTGGACGACGCCGACAAGAACACGGCGCAGCGGACCTGGGTGACCGAAATTGGCATCGGTGTCACGGACGAGGGCGAAGTGCTGTTCGGAGCGCGGCTGACCTGCACGACACGCGGTGACGACGCGGCGTATGACCGCAGCCTGCCCGGCTTCGTGTTCAGCATCGTCGAGCGGTCCAAGGCGGATGTGCTGCTGGATGGTCAGCTCGTCACGAGAAAACCGGTGCCGGTGCAGACGGAAGACGAGGTTCACTCGCTGGTGGATCTGCTGGAGAGTCCGCAGCGGCGCCATCCGGTGATCCTGTTCTCGGTGCCGGAAGGCGTGAACGACATCACCCAGGTGGCCGCCAATGCCAACTGGGTCACTGAGAAGACGCTGGGCGCCGCGCATGTGTTCGTGCTGACCAGCGATGCCAGCTTTGCGTTCACTGAGGCGGTTGGGCGCGGCATGTCGGTCTATCGGCAATCGGTGCGGCTCTACCGGCCGGGTTTTCGGCGCTGGAAGGACGATGCCTATGACCACCCCGTCACACGGTTTGATGGCATACAGGCTTTGCGCACCCAGTATCCCGAGAAGCCGAAGTTCTTCGAGCATTGGCTGGTGTCCCAGGCGCTGGCGGTGACGGCATTCCGGGCCGACCGAGAACACCTGCTGCCGAGTTTCGAGACGGTGCGCCGCATGGCCGCACAGCTACAACGCAAGGCCGCTCGGGCAGAAGGGACGAACGAGGCGGAACTCTTGGCCTTGGCCGATGAGGAAATCGCACGGCTGGAGGCCGACGCGCAGAAACAGAAGGACACCTACGACGGTTTGCTGCAGGCCAGCGAGCAGGAACGAGAACAGATCGAATCAGCCCGCAACAACGCCGTGGCGGAAGGCCATGCCCTGCGGGCACGCATCGCGTTGCTGGAGAAACAGCTTGCAGACGCTGGTTCCAAAACACCCATCCCCGACGATTTGCGCGACTTCGAGTCCTGGTGCCAGACGCACCTGACCGGCTCGGTCACGCTGCACAGCCGGGCATTCCGAGGTGTGAAGCAGTCGGTCTATGAGAATCCAACGCTGCTCTATGAGGCGCTGCTGTTGCTGCGAGATGGCTATGTGCCGATGCGCCGAGAACGTTCTGCCGAGGCGAAAGAATGGTTCGACGCTGAATCTGTGCGACTCAAGATCGACAACAGCAAGGTGGGTGAGGCCACCAAGCTGCATCCCGAGCAGTACACCATCGACCACGCGGGAAGCCGCAAGGTGCTGGATTGGCACCTGAAGCACGGGGCCAGCCGTGAATCGACGCGCTGCT
>JBEEMX010000046.1:0-12190 GCA_041192465.1 Pseudomonadota bacterium
TCTCGGCGCCCTCGGCCACCACGTCCATCGACAGCGCATGGGCCAGACTCACCAGGCTGCGCACGATGGTCTTGCTGGCCGCCTTGCTGCACATGTCGCGCACGAAGGAGCGGTCGATTTTCAGCGTGCTGATGGGGAAGCGCGCCAGGTAGGCAAACGACGAGTACCCAGTGCCGAAGTCGTCAATGCTGATGCGCACACCCAGCGCCGACAGCTCTGCCAGCACCCGGCCGCTGACCTCGACATCGCGCATCAGCGCACCCTCTGGAATCTCGATCTCCAGCAGCGTGGACGGCACCCCCCAGCGCAGCAGCGCCGCCGACACGTTGCCGGCCAACTGCACGTCCGCCAGGCCCTCGACCGACAGGTTGATGCTCATCGGCAACTGGTGACCGAGGTTCATCAGGTTGCGCTGCAGGCGCAGCGCCTCGTCCAGCACCCAGCGGTCCAGATCCACCATCAGGTTGCATTCCTGCGCCATCGGCAGGAAATCCGCGGGGGACAGCGGCCCGCGTTCCGCGTGGCGCCAGCGGATCAACGCCTCGGCGCCGACCACATGCCCGTCCTTCAGGCGCCCTTTGGGTTGCAGAGCCAGCGACAGACCATCACTGTCACCATGGCGCTGCAGAGCGGCACGGAAGTCACCTTCGAGTGCGGCCCGCAGGCGGCCGGCTGCCTCTAGTCGGTCATCGAACAGCACCACCGGCTCGCCCGCATTGCGCTTGGCGGAGCGCAGTGCCAGCGCAGCGCGCCGCAACAACCCCTCCGGCGCATCGCCGTGGTCCGGCGCACTGACCACTCCGAAGGCAGCACCAAGCCGGAAGTGCTGGCCACGCATCGTCACGGTTTCGCCCAGCCGCGAGGCCAGCGCGTCGATGCGCTCGTGCAGCGCCACGCCTGTCGTGGGGGTGAGCAACACGAACTCGACCCCGTTGAGGCGATACAGGTGTTCCTGATCCCGCGTCACCGACTGCAGGCGCGAGGCGATTTCCATCAGCGCCAGATCGCCCTGCGAGTGGCCCAGCGAGTCGTTGATGGTGTTGAAGCGCCGCAACCCGAACAACACCAGCGAAAAAGCCTCGTGTCGCTCGATCAGGGCGGCGATGTCCTGCTCCATCGCACGCTGGTTGCCGACACGGGTGAGCGGGTCACGCAGCGCCTCCTGTGCGAGCTGGAACTGGCGCACCACCGACTCGGTCGCGTCGTTGGCCAGCGACATCATCCCGCCCTCGTGCGGGTAGACGCGCACCATGAGCCAGCGTTGCACGGCGGTCGAATAGCCGATCGCCATGCGGGGCTGGCCGTCGCGGCGGCAGGCTTCGATGGTCTCGAAGAAAATCGAGCGGCGAAAGCCCGGGTGGTAATCGAACGGGGTCTTGCCGATCACCTGATCCGCCCGCATGCCCATGCCGCGCAGGTACACCTCGTTGCAGTAGCGCACCACCCACTGTGCATCGACATGCACGATCGACTCGCCGACCCCCTCCAGAAGTTTCGTCAGCTGGCATCCAGTAGATACAAAATCACACAACTGCCGACTCGATTTCATCAATTCCAGCTCCTGCACAAGTCCAGCACACCCCACCCGGTCCAACGCTGCGGACCGTGGTGTAGAACCCGGGCGTGTTCCCCATCTGCTGAGTTGTCCGCCCCATGCCTACCGATTTCCATGACCTGACAGCGCGCCTGACCTCGGTCTACAGCAAGCGTCTGGCACTGCGCCCGGTGTGCCTGTCGGACACCTGGCCTCTGTTCGACGCGACCCGGCACCCGGCCTTCAACCAGCACCTGCTCTGGGATCAACCGGGCAGCGAATGGGAGGTATATCGACGTGTGGAGGCCGTCGTTGAAGCGACGCGAAACGGCAAGATGGCCTCGGTTTCTGCCGTACTCAAGGAGACCGGGGCGTGGGTTTCCCTGTTCCGGTTCCAGCCTGCAGGTGCGGGCGAAGGCGAGGAGACGCTGGAGATGGGGCTGTGGACACACGCGCGCTACTGGCACGGGCGCTTCAGCCTGGAACTCGGGCGGATGTGCGTCGACGCGGCGTTCCAGCAGCCTGGCGTGCAGCGGCTGATCGGCATCACCTCGACCGACAACCGCAGCTCGCGCCAACTGATGGAGCTGGTGGGGCTGCACCTGCGTGGTGAAGCACTGCGCGACAGCGAGTCGGGCGCTTCAAGACCCTCGCTGGTGTTCGAAGTGGACCGCGCGACCTGGCAGCGCCAGCGGCGAGGACAGGCCTTCGCCGCTTACGAGGACGCGGTGCCGTCGCCAGGCAGATCGACCAGCGTGGCCAGCGGCACCCCGTCCGGCACCGCGTGGTGGGCGACGATGACGACGCGGCCAGTGGAGCCGGCGCAGTCGTCGAGCCTGTCGAGCACGTAGTCCGCCGGATCACACCAGAAGACTTGTGCCCGGTAAGCCAGCGGGTGCAGCGCCAGATCGGCGCCATTCAATGTCAGGTGGCCCGATTGCGGCACCAGCGCGCCCGCCAGCAGCCGCAGCAGCGTCGATTTGCCATCACCATCCCCGCCTCGCACCAGACTCAGGCCGGCGCCGAACTGCGCCGACCAACCAGTGAACAGCGCGCGGTGCGGAAAGTGGAAGGTCAGACGCTCGGCCTGCAGCAGTGCCTCGGGCAGCACCCCGGTCATGTTCATGGTCACACCTCCAGCGCGGTGGTCTTCTTGACCGTGCGCAGCACCAGCATCGAGTTCAGCCGCATCACGCCCGGCAGGCGCGTGAGCACCTCGGCGTGGAAACGCTCCAGGTCGTCCGCGTCGCGGTAGGCGAAGCGGATCAGGTAGTCGTTGCCCCCGGCGACGTAGAAGCAGTCCAGGATCGCTGGTTCTGCCCGCACCGCGTCCTCGAACCGGCGCAGCGCCTCGGTGGTGGTGCGCTCGACATTGACCACGGTGTAGGACGTACCCGTCTGCCCGACGGCACGCGGATCCAGGAGCGCCACATAGCGGGCAATGGCACCGCCCTCCTCCAGGCGCCGCACCCGCCGCAGACAGGCCGATGGCGACAGGTGGACCTGCTCGGCCAGATCGACATTCGATTGCCGCGCGTCCAGTTGCAACTGGCGCAGGAGGGCGCGGTCGGTGGCATCGAGTTGCACGGGCGTGACAGGGTCTGTCATGTTATTGCGCAGAAAGTTCAATTGACACAATTCTAGAGCGCCATGCCCGCATTGCCACCCCCAATTGGCAACCCTGTTGCGCGTGTCCCTGCCTAGACTGGAGCTTCCCGCGCACACCCGCTGCCCTGCGCCAACACACCAACACGCCGACCGCCATGACCACTGCCGACCACGACCCGCGCCTCGACGCCTACTGGATGCCCTTCACCGCCAACCGCCAGTTCAAGCAGGCACCGCGGATGCTTGTCAGCGCAGAAGGCATGCACTACCGGACCGACGACGGCCGCCAGATCCTCGATGGCGTGGCCGGGCTGTGGTGCGTCAACGCCGGGCACGCGCGACCGAAGATCGTGCAGGCCATCCAGCAGCAGGCCGCCGAGATGGACTACGCACCGCCGTTCCAGATGGGCCACCCGAAGGCGTTCGAGCTGGCGAACGAGCTGGTGAAGCTGACCCCGCCCGGCCTGAACCGCGTGTTCTTCACCAACTCCGGCTCGGAGGCGGTCGAAACCGCGCTGAAAATGGCGCTGGCCTACCACCGCGCCCGCGGCGACGGCACCCGCACCCGCCTCATCGGCCGCGAGCGCGGCTACCACGGCGTCAACTTCGGCGGCATCTCGGTCGGCGGCATCGTCACCAACCGCCAGCAGTTCAGCACGCTGCTGCCCGGCGTCGATCACCTGCGCCACACCCACGACCTGGTACGCAACGCCTTCAGCGTCGGCCAGCCCGAACACGGCGCCGAACTCGCCGACGACCTGGATCGGCTGGTTGCGCTGCACGGCGCCTCGACCATCGCCGCCGTCATCGTCGAGCCGATCGCGGGTTCAACCGGCGTGCTGGTCCCGCCCAAGGGCTACCTGCAGCGCCTGCGCGACATTTGCGACCGCCACGGCATCCTGCTGATCTTCGACGAGGTGATCACCGGCTTCGGCCGCACCGGGCAGCCCTTCGCCGCACAGACCTTCGGCGTCACGCCCGACATGATCACCGCCGCCAAGGGCATCACCAACGGCAGCGTGCCGATGGGCGCCGTGTTCGTGCAGCAGGCGATCCACGATACCTTCATGCAAGGTCCGGAACACGCCATCGAGTTCTTCCACGGCTACACCTACTCGGGCCACCCGCTGGCCTGTGCCGCCGGGCTGGCCACGCTGGAGACCTATGCCGACGGCGGTCTGCTCACCCGCGCCAGCGCGCTGCACAACACGCTCGGTCAGGCGCTGCACGGCCTGCGCGAACTGCCGCACGTGGTGGACATCCGCCACTTCGGGCTGGTCGGCGGCATCGAGCTGGCGTCGCGGCCGGGCGCCGTGGGACAGCGGGCGTTCGACGTGTTCCTGGACTGCTTCGCGCAGGGCGTGATGGTCCGCACCACCGGCGACACGGTCGCGCTGTCACCCCCGCTGATCATCTCGGCCGACCAGATCGGGCAGATCGTCGAAACCGTGGCGACGGCCATCCGGCGCGTGGCCTGAGGGGGAACCCGAGGTCCGGCCACGCGGCGGTGCTGGCACACTCCATGCAATGGTTTTCGCGCCCATGACCATCCAAGACCCCCCTCCCCGGCGCCGTCCCACCGTGCTGGTGCCCGCCTGCCAGCGCACGCTTGGGCAACACCCCTTCCTGATCGCTGGCAAGAAGTACCTCGACGCCGTGCGGCTGGCTGGCGCACTGCCGCTGGTCGTACCTTGGGCAACACCGGACGAACTCGACGGCCTGCTCGATCTGGCCGACGGCGTGCTGCTGACCGGCTCGCCGTCGAACGTGCATCCGAGCCATTTCGGTGAAACCGTCCACGACACGACGCTGCCGCTCGACCCGGTGCGCGATGCGTGGACGCTGCCGCTGATCCCGAAGGTGATTGAGCGCGGCATGCCCCTGATGGCGATCTGCCGCGGTTTCCAGGAAACGAACGTCGCGCTCGGCGGCTCGCTGCACCAGGCCGTGCAGGAAGTGCCGGGCATGCGCGACCACCGCGACCGCGACGAGGATCCGGTCGAGGTGCAATACGGTCTGGCGCACCCGGTGCAGGTACAGCCCGGCGGCCTGCTCGCCCGGCTGCTCGGTGCGGGCGAGGTGCAGGTCAACAGCCTCCACGGCCAGGGCATCCACCGCCTCGCCGACGGGCTGCGGGTCGAGGCGCTGGCCCCGGACGGGCTGGTCGAGGCGTTTTCCGTGGCGGACCCGCGTGGCACCAGCACAGGCCGCGGCTTCGTGCTCGGCGTTCAATGGCATCCAGAGTGGCAGGCGGCTGACAACCCGGTATCCATGGCGATGCTGCGGGCCTTCGGCGCCGCGTGCCAGGACTACCGCGACCTGCACCGGCCACCGAGCCGCTGAGCCGTCCCCACCACGGGCGGAACAGGAACCCCGACGCCCAGCCGCTCCGGCGGCGCGTGTCCGTTCCTGTCCGCACCCCGAGACGAACCCGGCACACCCCCATGAACACCCGCAAGCACTTCACCTTCAGCGACCTCGAACACTGGCTCAACGAACGCCGCGTCACCGAGATCGAATGCCTCGTGCCCGACCTGACCGGCGTGGCCCGCGGCAAGATCCTGCCGCGCCAGAAATTCACCGAAGACCGCGGCATGCGGCTGCCCGAGGCGGTGGTCGCCATGGGCGTGACGGGCGAGTTTCCCGAAGAAGGCCCGTACTACGACGTGATCAACCCCACCGATCGGGACATGCACCTGCGCCCCGACCCGGCGACGGTGCGCATCGTGCCGTGGGCGACCGACCCGACCGCGCAGGTCATCCACGACTGCTACGACAAGGACGGCAAGATGGTGCCGTTCGCGCCGCGTTCGGTGCTGCGCCGGGTCTGCGACCTGTTCGATGCCGAGGGCTGGAACCCGGTCGTGGCCCCCGAGCTGGAGTTCTACCTCGTTGCCCGCAACACCGACCCGGACATGCCGCTGAAGCCCCCGATCGGGCGCAGCGGCCGGGCTGAAACTTCGCGCCAGGCGTATTCGATCGACGCCGTGAACGAGTTCGACCCGCTGTTCGAGGACGTGTATTCGTACTGCGAGCAGATGGAGCTGAACGTGGACACGCTGATCCACGAGATCGGCGCCGGGCAGATGGAGATCAACTTCTTCCACGACCACCCGCTGCAACTCGCCGACGAGGTCTTCTTCTTCAAGCGCACGCTCCGAGAAGCGGCGATGCGCCACAACATGTTCGCCACCTTCATGGCCAAGCCGATCGCGGGCGAGCCGGGCAGCGCGATGCACATCCACCAGAGCATCGTCAACAAGGACGGCCAGAACATCTTCAGCAACCCGGACGGCACGGCCAGCAAGGAGTTCTACTGGTACATCGGCGGGCTGCAGAAGTACATCCCGTCGGCGATGGCGCTGTTCGCGCCGTACGTCAACAGCTACCGGCGGCTGTCGCGCTTCACGGCCGCGCCGATCAACATCCAGTGGGGCACCGACAACCGCACCGTCGGCATCCGCTCGCCCGTGGCGTCTCCGGCGGCGCGGCGGATCGAGAACCGCGTGATCGGCGCCGACGCGAACCCGTATGTGGCGCTGGCGGCGACGCTGGCCTGCGGCTACCTCGGCATCAAGCAACAGATCGAGCCGACACCCGAATGCAAGGGCGACGCCTACCTCGGCGACTACCAGTTGCCCCGCAGCCTCGGCGAGGCGCTGGAAAAGCTGCGCAACGAGAAGGCACTGGCGGAGGTGCTCGGCGAGTCCTTCATCACCGTCTACACCGAGATCAAGGAAATCGAGTACGCCGAGTTCATGAAGGTGATCTCGCCGTGGGAGCGCGAGCACCTGCTGCTGCACGTCTGAACCTGCTCGACTGAAGAAGGACACAACCATGACCCAACGGACCACCGCCGAATGGCAGGCCGCCGACGCCGCCCACTTCCTGCATCCCTTCACCGACTTCCAGCAGCTCGCGCAGAAGGGTTCGCGCATCATCACCAAGGCCGACAACCTCTACCTCACCGACAGCGAGGGCCACCGCCTGTTCGACGCGATGAGCGGCCTGTGGTGCGTCAACGTCGGCTATGGGCAGCAGGCGCTGATCGACGCCGCGGCGCACCAGATGGGTGAGCTGCCCTTCTACAACAGCTTCTTCCAGACGACGACGCCGCCCGCCATCGAACTCGCCGAGTTGCTGGCCGAGGTGATGCCGCCGCGGTTCAAGCACGTCTTCTACGCCGGCTCCGGCAGCGAGGGCAACGACACCGTGGTGCGCATGGTGCGGCGTTACTGGGATCTGCAGGGCCAGCCCGAGCGCCAGGTCATCATCAGCCGCTGGAACGGCTACCACGGCTCGACGATGGCCGGCGCCTCGCTCAGCGGCATGAAGTACATGCACGCCCAAGGCGGCCTGCCCATCCCCGGCATCACCCACATCGACCAGCCGCACTGGCTCGAACACGGCGCCGACATGACCCGCGACGCGTTCGGCGTGGTCGCGGCGGGCTGGCTGGAGAAGAAGATCCTCGAAGTCGGCCCGGACAAGGTTGCCGCCTTCATCGGCGAGCCGGTGCAGGGCGCAGGCGGTGTCATCGTGCCGCCCGCCACCTACTGGCCCGAGATCCAGCGCATCTGCGACCAGTACGGCATCCTGCTGGTCAGCGACGAGGTGATCTGCGGCTTCGGGCGCACGGGGAACTGGTTCGGCTGCGAGACGATGGGGACACGGCCGGACCTGATCACCTTCGCCAAGGGCGTGACCTCGGGCTACATCCCGCTGGGTGGCGTGATGGTCGGCGAGCGGGTCGCCAAGGCGCTGATCGAGCAAGGCGGCGAGTTCGAGCACGGGTACACCTACAGCGGCCACCCGGTCGCCTGCGCGGTGGCGATCGCCAACATCAAGCTGATCCAGGAGCTGAAGCTGGTCGAGCGGGTGCGCGACGAGACCGGGCCGTATCTGGCCGCGCAGTTCGCCAAGCTGAACGACCACCCGCTGATCGGCGAAACGCAGACCTGCGGGCTGATGGCGTCGATGCAGCTCGTGAAGGCCAAGGACCGGGGTGATGGGCATCCGGTGATGTTCGATTCGGCGCTGGGCGTCGGGATGCTCTGCCGCGGCCACTGCTTCGGCAATGGGCTGGTGATGCGTGCAGTGGGGGATCGGATGATCATTGCGCCGCCACTGGTGATGACGATTGCGCAGGTGGATGAGCTGATGGGGTTGATCTGGCGGTGTCTGGATTTGACGCTGGCGGATGTGCGGGCGCGGGGATGGGTGTGATGCACGAACTCGACGCCCTGCGCACTCGCATCGACACCATTGACGAACAGATCATCTGGTTGCTGGCCGATCGGTTCCGGGTCACGGAAGAGGTGGGGTTGCTCAAGAAGCGATATCAATTACAGGCTGTCGATCCGCATAGGGAGGCTGCGCAGGCCGAGAACTTCCGGGCCATGGCCGAAGCCCATCAGCTCGACCCCGATTTGGTGCAGCACATTTTTTCCTGTGTCATTCAGGAGGTCGTGTCACGCCACCGTGCTTTGTCAGGCGCCACAGAATGACGCGCCGCAACGGCCTTCGAATCATCAGCGCAAGAAAGGCAACCCGTCATGAAAAAGGCATTGGCTAGCATGCTGGCTTTTGCAAAAGAAACGCAGGGCACCGCAGCCAAACACCCGATGCCGAACCTCCAGATCACTGAAATCAAGGCGTTCGTTCCATCCAAGGACTTCGCGCTGTCCAAGCAGTTCTACCAGGATCTTGGCTTCAAGATGGCCTTTGAAGGTGGCGGCATCGCACACTTTCATTTTGGCGGCACCAGCTTCCTGCTCCAGGATTTCTGCGCAGAATCTTTTGCCGAGAATTTCATGATGCATCTCCTGGTCGAGGATGTGGATTCCTGGTGGGACCAGATCCAGGCGAGTGGCGTGCTCACCAAGTACGGGGTCCGCGTCACCGCACTGGAAAACCAGCCGTGGCGCATGCGGGATTTCTGTATCCACGATCCATCAGGCGTGCTTTGGCGCATTGGACAGAATATGGATTGAGGGTGGCATACATGAGCACCGATCGTTTCCAACAACGCGCCAACGACCTGCGCCACTGCATGGCCCGAATCGTCGCAGCGCGCAAACAGCCCGCATCACCGGAGTGCGCATGAACACGTCCCCCTCCTGGTACGACCGAGCCGCCGCCCTCACCCTCGACGGCCGCGCCCTCATCAACGGCCAGCGCGTCCCCAGCGCCAGCGGCGAGACCTTCGACAAGCACTCCCCCATCGACAGCCGCCACCTCGGCGCCATCTGTCGCGGTCAGGCGGCCGACATCGACGCCGCCGTCGCCTCGGCCCGCGCCGCCTTCGACGACGGCCGCTGGGCGCACCAGCCCCCCGCCGCCCGCAAGAAAGCGCTGCAACGCTTCGCCGAGCTGATCCTGTCCCACCGCGACGAACTCGCCTTGCTCGAAACACTCGACATGGGCAAGCCGATCCGCTACGCCCTGAGCGTCGATGTCCCTGCCGCGGCCCGCACCATCGCGTGGTACGCCGAGGCGATCGACAAGGTCTACGACGAGATCGCCCCGACCGGCCGCAACGCGCTGGCGCTCATCACCCGCGAGCCGATGGGCGTGGTCGGCGTGATCGTGCCGTGGAACTACCCGATGATCATGGCGGCCTGGAAGCTCGGGCCGGCGCTCGCCACGGGCAATTCGGTCGTCATGAAGCCCAGCGAGAAGTCGCCGCTGACCGCGCTGCGGCTGGCCGAGATCGCGGTCGAGGCCGGATTGCCGCCGGGCGTGTTCAACGTCGTGCCGGGCTTCGGCCACGAAGCCGGCGAAGCCCTCGCGCTGCACATGGACGTGGACGCCATCGGCTTCACCGGCTCGACCCGCACCGGCCGGCGCATGCTCGACTACGCCGGGCGCTCCAACCTCAAGCGCGTCTACAACGAACTCGGCGGCAAGTCGGCCTTCCTCGTCTTCCCCGACCACCGCGACCCGGCCAAAGCGGCCCGCACCGTCGCCGGCAGCCTGTTCTTCAACCAGGGCGAGTCGTGCAACGCGCCGTCGCGGGTGCTGGTCCACGCATCGATCGCCGACGAGTTCGTGGCGACTGTCACCGCCGAGATGCCGCAGTACCAGCCCGGCGACCCGCTCGACCCGGCCACCGTGATGGGCGCATTGGTCGATGAAGGCCAGATGCGCACCGTGCTGGGCTACATCGACGCCGGCCGCTCGGAAGGCGCGGTCTGCCACGGCGGTCGGCAGGTGCGCACCGAAACCGGCGGCTTCTACGTCGAGCCGACCGTGTTCGACCACGCCACCAACGACATGCGCATCGCCCGCGAGGAGATTTTCGGCCCGGTGCTGTCGGTGATCCGCTTCTCGACCGAGGAGGAGGCGGTGCGGCTGGCGAACGCCTCGCCCTACGGTCTGCAGGCCAGCGTCTGGAGCCACGACCTGAACCGCGCCCACCGCGTGGCACGGGCCTTGCAGGCCGGCACGGTGCATGTGAACCAGTACGACGAGGACGACATCACTGTGCCGTTCGGCGGCTACAAGCAGAGTGGCAACGGCCGTGACAAGTCCCTGCACGCGCTGGAGAAGTACACCGAGCTGAAGACCACTTGGCTCCGGCTGGACGATGCGTGAAGGCGCACCCTCCAGCGTGACGGAATGGCGAATCCTCGGGCCATAATCCCGCCGCGCGCAAGGGCATTCCAGCGCCAGCACCCACCGTTACCACTGACCCACCCCCTTCTGGAGCACTCATGAATCTGCTGTCCTCCCGGCCCGCCAAGGCCCTGAATGTCCTGGTCGCCGCTGTCGCGGTGCTGTGCTCGGCCGGTGTCCGCGCCGAGGAAGAGAAAGTCCTGAACATCTACAACTGGTCGGACTACATCGCCGAAGACACAGTCAAGAACTTCGAGAAGGAAACGGGCATCAAGGTCCGCTACGACAACTTCGACTCCAACGAAGCCCTGCATGCCAAGCTGATCGCCGGCCAGACGGGCTATGACATCGTGGTGCCGGGTTCGAACTGGGCCAAGTCGCAGATCGATGCCGGCCTGCTGATGAAGCTCGACAAGAGCAAGCTGCCCAACCTCGCCAACCTCGACCCCGCCATCCAGGTCCAGCTTGCCAAGATGGATCCGGGCAACGCCTACCTCGTGGACTGGCTGTGGGGCTACACCACGGTGGGCATCAACGTGGACAAGGTCAAGGCCGCGCTCGGCAGCCAGCCGCTGCCCGACAACGCCTGGGAACTCATCTTCAATCCGGCCTATGTCAGCAAGCTCAAGGGCTGCGGCGTGGCGGTGCTGGACACGCCGTCGGAGATCCTGCCGCTGGCGCTGAACTACCTCGGCAAAGACCCGCACAGCAAGAACGCCGACGACTACAAGGCCGCGGCCGAGATGCTCAAGAAGATCCGTCCGTCGGTGACGCGCTTCGTTGGCTCGGGGTCGGACTACATCGAACAGATGGCCAAGGGGCAGATCTGCGCGGTGGTGGGCTGGTCGGGCGACATCATGATCGCCAAGGACAAGTCCACCACGGCCAAGAAGCCGCAGAACCTGCAGGTGATGCCGCCCAAGAACGGTGGCCTGCTGTTCTTCGACACGATGGCCATCCCCAAGGACGCCAAGCACCCCGAGAACGCCCACAAGTGGATGAACTACATCATGAAGCCCGAGGTCCATGCGTCGCTGACCAACAAGGTCTTCTACGCCAACCCGAACAAGGCGTCGCTGAAGTTCGTCAAGCCGGAACTCGCCAAGGACACGACCGTGTTCCCGGATGAGGCCACCCTGGCCAAGATGATCCCGCCCGGCACGCCCGACCAGGCCACCCGCAAGCTGATCACCCGCACCTTCACCAACTTCAAGTCCGGGCGCTGACACCATGACGACGGCCAAGGAGGACAGCGCCTTCCTGCGGATCGACGCCGTGGTGAAGGAGTTCGGGGACTTCCGGGCGGTGGACCAGGTGAGCCTGGACATCGCCAAGGGAGAAATCTTCGCGCTGCTCGGCTCGTCGGGCTGTGGCAAGAGCACCTTGCTGCGCATGCTCGCCGGCTTCGAGTCGCCGACCTCCGGCCGCATC
>JBEEMX010000047.1:0-12004 GCA_041192465.1 Pseudomonadota bacterium
CGCCACCGACGCGATCCAGGCCGCGAGCGCGCCGCACGCCTTCATGGGCATGACCAAGATGGGCGTGGCCGCCGTGTTCGAGACGACGGGCAACGCCGATTGCCACGTCATCCTGCGCGGCGGCAAGGCGCCGAACTACAGCGCGGCGGATGTCGAAGCAGCGTGCGCCATGCTGCGCGGGGCGGGCTTGCGCGAGCAGGTGATGGTCGATCTGTCCCACGCCAACAGCAGCAAGCAGCACCGCCGGCAGATCGAGGTCGCCGAGGACATCGCCGGCCAGATCGCGGGCGGCGAGCGGCGCATCACGGGCGTGATGGTCGAGAGCCACCTGGAGGAAGGGCGGCAGGATCTGCGGCCGGGCGAGCCGCTGCGCCACGGCGTGTCGATCACGGATGCGTGCATCAGCTTTGCGCAGACGGAGCCGGTGTTGCGCAGGTTGGCGGAGGCGGTGCGGGCGCGGCGGGTGCGTGGGGCGGCCTGATCAGGCGAAGGCCCGGCGCTGCGCATGCAGGAAGGGCCGGTCGATCTGCGCCGCCAGCGCGTCGAGATCCGACGCGCGCACCCCGTCGGCCCGAAGGAACAGCTCGTGCTGCTGGCGCAGGTGCAGGCCATCCGCCGACACACCGCGCGGGCCGTGTGCAGCTCGCCGACGTAAGCGGGGTTGACGGATCGGTCAGACCCCAGCGCCTCGGCCCTGCCCATCATCAGCCACAGCGCCGTGGCGACGATGCCCAGGCCGACGCCCGGATCGCCCTGTTCCAGCCGCTGCGCCCACGCGCCAGCGCCAGATCATCACCGAGCTGGCGCAAGGAACGCTCGACGACCGGCGGCAGCATGGCCAAGGCTTCGGGGGATTTCGACATTGCATCATCTTGAGTGATTGCAGTGGAATGATCAACTTCACGTGATCTCGATGCGCTGATTCGGCGCCTGTGTTTGTTTGTCGCTCACGGCCTGTCCCCCGCATCACCCGCCCGCTGCACCCCGCTGCCGCCAGTTCTCGACCACCAGCCCCGGCACCAGCCCGAAATGCCGCACATTGTCCGTGACCAGCACAGCCCCCAGCGCCAGCGCATGCGCCGCGATCATCTCGTCGAAGTCGCCGATCGGCGTACCGCGCTGCCGCAGCGTCGCGCGCAGTCGGCCATGCACTTCGGCCGCCGCCGCATCCCAGGGCGCAGTGGTCGCTGTCCGCAGAAAGCCGTCCACCAGCCGCACCAGCCGGAGTGCGTCGGGTTTCAGCGCCAGCCCATAGCGCAGTTCCGAATGGGTGACGGCCGAGATGCTCCATTCTCCCGGCGCCAGTTGCATCAGCCGTTGGTCGATCTGTGGCGTACCCCGCAGGGCGGCACTCACGACATTGGTGTCGAGCAGGTAGTGGCTCATTCGGCCCAGCCCGCAAAGGGATCACGGGTCTCGGCGCCCTGCGCCCGATCGGCCAGAAAGTCCTCGGGCGCCCCGCCTAACTGATCGCGCAAGGCCATGAAGTCTTGCCACGGGCTGGCAGGCGGCGTGGCGGACAGGATGATGTTGCCCGTGCGCGGGTCGCGGGAGATGTAGACCTGCTTGCCCTCGAAGCGGAATTCGGCAGGGAGCCGAATCGCCTGGCTGCGGCCGTTCATGAACAGGGAAGCGGTTTTCATGCATCGATGATATAGGCCATGAGATATACCGACAAGCCCCGGTTACCATCATCCGCTTGCCCGCTCGCGTCCTCCCTGGTCGCACTCCCCCATGCAGTCCTCCCTCTTCCGCCACGCCCTCGTGCTCGGCCTCGTCTCCGCCATCGGCCCGTTCGCGATCGACATGTACCTGCCCGCGCTGCCCGAGATCGGCCACAGCCTGCAGGCCGACACCGCGCAGGTGCAGCTCAGCCTGATGGTGTTCTTCCTGGCGCTGGGCCTGTGCCAGTTGCTCTACGGCCCGCTGTCGGACCACTTCGGCCGCAAGCCGCCGCTCTACTTCGGGCTGGCGCTGTTCGTCGTCGGCAGCATCGGCTGCGCGCTCGCGCCGGACATCCAGACGCTGATCGTCCTGCGCTTCATCGCCGGCGTCGGTGCGTGCGCAGGCACGGTGATCCCGCGCGCCGTCGTGCGCGACCTGCACACCGGCGTGGAGGCGACCAGGCTCACCTCGCTGCTGATGCTGGTGTTCAGCGTCTCGCCGATCCTGGCGCCGCTGGCGGGCAGCCTGGTGATCGCGGTGGCGAGCTGGCGCTGGATCTTCTGGACCGTGTCGGCGCTGGGCGTGCTCGGCATCGCGCTGCTGGCGTCGCAACTGGAGGAAAGCCGCCCCGCCAGCGTGCGCACCGCCTCGACCCTGGGCGGCGTGCTGGCGACCTACTGGACGCTGCTGCGCGACCGCCACTTCATGGCCCTGACGCTGATCGGCGCCTTCGGCATGTCGGCCTTCTTCGCCTACCTGGGCAACTCGTCGTTCCTGCTGATCGGCCACTACGGCGTGACGCCGATGCAGTACGGGTTCCTCTTCTCCATCAACGCCGCCGCCTTCATCGGCACCGCGCAGTTCAACGGCCGGCTCTGCGCGCGCTACGGGCTGGTGCGCATCGTGCAGGTCGGGGTGGCAGGGTTTGCGTCGATCGCGCTGGGGCTGTGGGCGCTGTTCGTGTTCGGGGTGGACCGGCTGGAGGTGCTCAGCGCGCTGGTGTTCTGCAGCTTCGGCTGGCTCGGGCTGGTGGTGCCGACCACGGCCGTGCTGGCGCTGGAAACCCATGGCGAGATCGCCGGCACCGCCTCCGCCCTGCTCGGCACCACGCAGATGGTCATCGGCGCGGTGGTGATGGGCGTGCTCTCGCTGTTCATCGATGGCACGCCGATTCCGATGGTCAGCGGCATCGGCGGCTGTGCGCTGGTCACGGGGCTGCTGACCTGGTTCACCCTGGAGCAGGAACCCCGCCATGTCTGACACCCACGACCACGACAACCAGATCCTCGTCCCCGAGTCCTTCCTCGACCTGCACCGCGACCGCACCCGCAGCCGCCTGCGCACCCCCATCGCCGAGGTGCGTGCCCGCTACGAAGCCTGTGAAGACCTCGCGCAGCAGCTCGTCGCGCAGGCGCAGCACATCCACTTCGACCTCGGGGTGTCCGAGGTCGAGGTGCTGATGCGGATGGAAGCCGGCTTGCAGACGCCCGAGTCCGGGTTCACGCCGGACGAGGCGGTGTGGGTGACGCGGCGGCTGGCCGAGCTGCTGCAGTGGGATTGAAGCGGCTTCAGGAGCCGGCTTTTTCCGGCTCGCGCAGGAAGATCTCGACGCGGCGGTTCTTGGCACGGCCGTCGGCGGTGGTGTTGTCGGCCACCGGCAGGCGTTCGCCCTTGCCATCGATCGAGATGCGCGTGGCCGAAACGCCCTGCGTCACCAGATAGTCACGCACCGAAGCGGCACGATCGACCGACAGCGGGTTGTTGACTGCGTCGCTGCCCTGGCTGTCGGTGTGGCCCGTGACCTGGACGTGCATCGTCCCGTCCAGACCGTGCGCGAACTTGGTCAGGATCGGCGCCAGCGCGGGGCGGATGTTCGAGCGGCCCGAGTCGAATGACAGGTCGCTCGGCACGTTCACCTTGAGCTGGTTGTCGCTGGTGCGGCTCACGTCGATGCCAGTGCCCTGGGTCGCCTGCTCCATCGCGCGCTGCTTGTCTTCCATCTTCTTGGACCACAGGTTGCCGGCGACCGCGCCGACCGCGCCGCCGATGACCGCGCCCGAGCCGGCCTTGCCACCCGTGACCTTGCTCAGCACCGCGCCGACCGCGGCACCCGCCGCAGCCCCGGTCGCCGTGCCCTTCTGGCGGGCGCTCATGTCGGCGCAGCCACCGAGCAGCAGCGCAGCGGACGCGAGGGCCAGAACCAGGGGACGGGAAGGGGTGAATTGCATCATGTTGGGAAAGCTCCGTAGGTGGGGGTGTACCGAGCCTAGTCTGCTCGGTGCATCGGAAAATGCACCATCCATTAAGACAGTGCCCGCAGGTGTTGAACGGTTGAAAACACCGTGTCGATGACGTGGCGGCGGTGTCGATTGGTACCTGTGCGTGTGCGGCGGTATCGGCGGGGTATCCGGGGCGACAATCGCGTCTGACCCTGACGACCCAAGACGACGGACCACTGCCTTGAACCCGACCCCCCTGTTCCTGCCCTGCGCCGCTGGCGTCGAGCCTCTGCTGGCCGACGAAGTGCGCGCCATCCTGACCGCAGCCGGTGCGCCGCAAGCGGCCAAGTCGGTGAAGCTCGGCCGTGGCGGCATCTCGCTGATCGGCAGCGTCCACACCGCCATGCGCCTGAACCTGGAGAGCCGGCTGGCGCCCCGCGTGCTGTGGCAGGTCGCCGAAGGCCGCTACCGCGACGAGGAGGATCTGTACGACATCGCCCGCACGGTGCCGTGGACCGAGTGGATCACGGGGCGCCAGACGCTGCGGGTCGATACCTCGGCCGTGCGCTCGCCGCTGCAGAGCCTGCATTTCGCCTCGTTGCGCATCAAGGATGCCATCTGCGACGTGATGCGCGAGCAGACCGGCGAGCGCCCCGATGTCGATCCGCGCTTTGCCGACCTGTCGATCCAGTTGCACGTCGGCGAGGACTACGCGCAGGTCTACGTCGATCTGAGCGGTGAAGCCCTGTTCAAGCGCGGCTGGCGCGAGGTGCAGGGCGAGGCGCCGCTGAAGGAAACGCTGGCCGCCGCGATGCTGGCTGCCGCGGGCTGGCACGGCCGCGCCGAGGACGGCGACCTGCTCGACCCCTGTTGCGGCGCCGGCACCATCGCCATCGAGGCCGCGCAGATCGCCTGCGGCATGGCGCCGGGCCTGCAGCGCAGCTTCGCCTTCGAGAAGCTGGCGCCCTTCCGCGCCGAGGTGGTGGCGTGGCAGTCGATGAAGGCCGAGGCGCGGGCGCGGGTCCATGCGCCGGCCGTGCGGGTCTTTGCGGGCGACGTCTCCTTCCGCATGACCGACTTCGCCACCCGCAACGCCGAGCGTGCCGGCGTGGCCCACGTCATCGACTTCAAGACCGTCGATGCCCTGCAGCGCAACGCCCCGACCGAACGCGGCGTGCTGATGCTGAACCCGCCCTACGGCGAGCGCATCGACGCCAAGGGCACCGGCTCTGCGCCGGGTGGCTACCGCGACTCGCGGGAAACCTTCGAAGGTGGCGGCACGTCGCAGGCCTTCTTCGCCGCGCTCGCCACCCACTGGAAACGCCAGTACGCCGGCTGGACCGCCTGGGTGCTCAGCCCGGACGCCAAGCTGCCGCAGGCGATGCGGCTGAAGGAGTCGCGCCGCGTACCGATGTGGAACGGGCCGATCGAGTGCCGGCTGTTCCGGTTCGATCTGGTGGCGGGGTCGAACCGCAGCGAGCCGCGCTGAGGCAGACAGGGCTGCAGGCCGGCCGCTCAAGTCCCCGCCTCGGGGGCCGATGTCCGACAGAGGTGGTGGAACCGATCCACCCGCTGGAGGATGCAATGCAGATCGTCATCGTCGATGACAACCGGGTCAATGTGGCGCTGCTCAAGGTGCTGGCACGCCAGTTGACCGACCAGCCGGCCATGGAGTTCACCGATGCGGTGGCCGCACTCGCGTGGTGCGAATCGCATCCGTTCGACCTGCTGCTGCTGGATTACATGATGCCCGGCCTGGACGGGCTGAGTTTCCTGATGCGACTGCGCGCCCAGCCCGAGAAGGAGGCCGTGCCGGTGCTGATGGTCACGGCGAGCCACGAGACGGAGGTCCGCTACGAGGCACTGCGCCGAGGGGCCAACGACTTCCTGACCAAGCCGATCGACCGCATCGAGTTCCTGGCCCGCTCGCGCAACATGCTGGCGCTGCGCCAGAGCCAGAAGGCGCTGGCGGACCGCGCCGCCTGGCTGGCCGCAGAGGTGGACAAGGCCACGCGGGTGATCGTCGCGCGGGAGTACGACACCATCCTGCGCCTGTCGCGGGCGGCCGAATACCGCGATCCGGAGACGGGCCTGCACCTGGCGCGCATGGCCCGCTACGCGCAACTGATCGGCCGCAACCTCGGCCTGGATGCCGAGCAACAGCAGACGCTGCTGCGCGCCGCCCCGATGCACGACATCGGCAAGGTGGGCATTCCCGACGCGATCCTGCTCAAGCCCGGCAAGCTCGACGCCGCCGAGTGGGCGACGATGCGCGAGCACTCGGCCATCGGCTACCAGATCCTGCGCGACAGCCCCTCGCCGCTGCTGCAGATGGCCGCCGTCATCGCCTACAGTCACCACGAGAAGTTCGACGGCAGCGGCTACCCGCTCGGGCTGTTGGGGACGGCCATTCCGCTGGTCGGGCGCATCGTGGCGGTCGCCGATGTGCTGGATGCCCTGACCTCGCGGCGACCGTACAAGGAGGCGTGGACGTTCGAGGCCGCGCTGGCCCTGCTGCGGGAACAGTCCGGCACGCAGTTCGACCCCGCCTGTGTCGATGCACTGGTCGAGAGCTGGTCCGAGGTGCTGGCCATCCATGCGGAGTTTCGTGACGAGGCAGGAGGCCCCCATGCGAACCTGGTCTGAGGGGCTGGCGGTGGCGCTGGCCTGCTGTGCGGGTCTTGCGCAGGCCGAGGGTGCCGCTGCCGCAACCAACACCAACACCGATGCCGGTTTGCATGAACTGGAGAGCTTGCTGACCCTGCCGGTCTATGGCGCTTCCAAGTACGCCCAGACCGCCGCCGAGGCACCGGCCTCGGTGACGGTGCTGACCTCGGGTGACATCGCCAGTTTCGGCTGGCGCACGCTGGCCGAGGTGCTCAACGGCGTGCGGGGCGTGCATTTCCGCAACGACCGGGGCTACGACTACGTGGGTGTGCGCGGACTCAGCCGCCCCGGCGACTACAGCTCGCGGGTGCTGCTGCTGATCGACGGCGTGCGCAGCAACGAGAACATCTACGACTCCGCCCTGCTCGGGCGCGAGTTCGCGCTGGATGTCGGCCTGATCGACCGGGTCGAGTACATCGCCGGTCCCGGCTCCGCCCTCTATGGCTCGAACGCCGTCTTCGCGGTCGTCAACGTCATCACCCGCAGCACGACCGCACTGCTGGGACAGCGGCTCACGCTCGCCACCACCAGCGACCGTGACCGCAAGCTGCAGTTCACCTCCGGCCACGAACTCGCCACCGGCAACCTGCTGCTGGCCGCGAGCGCCGAATACCGGCCGGGCCAGGACTGGCACTACCCGGCGTTCGACCACCCGGACACCCACGGCGGTGTCGCCGAACACCTCGACGCCGAGCACGACGCCAAGGCGTTCGCCCGCTACACCGTCCATGACTGGACCGTGACCGGTCTGGTCTCCCGCCGCGCCAAGCAGATTCCGACGGCGCCCTATGGCTACGTCTTCGGCGATCCCTTGGCCGTCTGGCATGACCGGGTGGCCATGGTCGATGCCCGCTGGGACCACCGCCTGGATGCGGACCATGCCATGTTTTTCCACGCTGGCCTGGCCCGCTACTACTACACCGACCTGGCCCGCTACGCGGCAACCGACGCACTGCAGAGCTACCGCAACGACGGCCGCTGGCTGAGTCTGGAAGGCCGCTGGACGACCACCGGCTGGGCGGGGCACCGGCTGGTGGTCGGCGCCGAGGTGCAGCACAACCTGCGCCAGTCGGTGCAGATCCTGACGCTGGCCGGGTCCGGTGCCGCGCCCGACTATGCGCTGTCCACGCGCAATACCCGCGCCGGCGTGTTCGTCAACGACGAGTACACGGTGGCGCCGCGGCTGCGCCTGGGGCTGGGCGCGCGGCTGGACCGGCAGTCCGATGCCACCATCCACGCCACGCCGCGCACGTCGTTGATCTGGGAGCCGGTGGACGGCCTGTTCCTCAAGGCATTGCTCGGCACCGCCTACCGGGAGCCGAACTTCTTCGAGCGCAACCCGGCCGATACGGTGGCACGCATCAACCCGAACTTGAAGTCCGAGTCGGTGCGCTCGACCGAACTGGCACTCGACTGGCGGCTCAACGCGCAGTGGCGGCTGTCGGCCTCGCTCTACAGCAACCGCATGGCTGGATTGATCGAGCAGCAGGTGTCCGACAGCGGCGAGCTGGATTACCACAACGTGGGTGGCGGACGTGCGCGTGGGGCCGAGATCGAGCTGGAGGTGGTCGGCGAAGGTGGCTGGCGCATGCGTGGCAGTTGGGCGGGGCAGCAGGTGCGCATCAACGGCAGCGACCACGTCAGCAACGCACCAAGCCAACTCGCCAAGCTGCACGCCACCCGTGCCGTGCCGGGCTGGCCCCTGCGGCTCGGGCTGGAACTCCAGGGCATGGGGGCGCGCCAGACCTTGGCGGGCCGGACCCTGCCCGCGCACGTCCTGGCCAACCTGACCGCGCAGTACGACCCGCCCGGTCGGCCATGGAGCCTGTCGGCCACGGTCTACAACCTGGGTCAGGTGCGGCGTGAAGACCCGGCTGGGCCGGAGTTGCTGCAGGACAGCTTGCCGGTACCCGGTCGCAGTGTGGCGGTCAAACTGACGGCTCCCTTCTGAGATGCGTGCTGGCCCGATGCCTGCTCGGTGGTGGTGGAGCCGATCTCTGGTCTGGGGAGTCGGGGTCTCGCTGTGGGGGCTCGCTATGCAGGCGTGCCCGCAGGCGCCCGGCGAATCGGCGGTGAAGGCGCGCATGGTGCTGAGCCTGGCGCGCTTTGTCCAGTGGCCGGCGTCGGGTGACGGGGCCGATGCGGGCGTGTTGCGGCTGTGCGTGGCCGCCCGCCAGAGCGAGGTGTTCGGCGCCTTCTCGGCGCTGAACGGGCAGGTGATCGCCGGGCGCACGGTCCAGGTGCAGCCACCGGTGTCGGGTGCCGGGGCCGATGCCGCGCCCTGCCATGTCCTCTACCTCCACAGCTCGGCCGAGCGAGCCACCGAGCTGCTCGCCCAGGCGGCCCGATCGGCCACGCTGACCGTGGGCGATGCGGAGGGTTTTCTGAACCGCGGCGGCATGGTCGAGCTGATGCTGGTCAACGACGCCATCCGCTTCGACATCCACCTCAGGGCCTTGCGGGCGGCGCAGCTCGCCCTGTCCAGCCAGGTGCTGCGACTTGCCCGGCAGGTGCGCGAATGATCGGTGACCGCCTGCTCGACCACCTCGGGCGCCGCACGGCCAACTTGCCGGTGCGCGTGAAGCTGGCCTGGTTGCTGGGGCTGTGTGCGGGCCTGACGGCGTTGATGGGCAGTGCGGCCATGCTGGCGGCAGGCTGGGTGTTCGCTGCCAGCCATGCCCGCGAAGATGCGCAGGAGGTGGTGCGCTCGCTGGCCTATTCACTGCAAGCGCCAGTCAGTTTCGAGGACCAGCGCGGGTTGACCGACACGCTGGAGGTACTCAAGGTGCGCCAGCAAGTCACCGCGGCGTGGGTGGAGTCCAGCGCCGACGGTGCCCGGCTGGCGTCCTGGGGGGCATCCGGCGCCGCAGCGCCGCGCGAACCCGATGGTGGTGGCTTGCTGGCGGGTCACATGACGCTGGGCGCGCCGATCTTCGGCCCCAGCGGCGAGCGGCTCGGGCGTGTGACGGTGCGCATCGACCTGCGTGCGCAGCGGGACAACCTGGTGCTGCAGGGTGCCACGGTGGTGCTGGCCGGGCTGCTGGCGCTGCTGTTGTCCCATGCCCTTTCGCAGGGACTGGCCAGGCGGCTGGTGCAGCCCTTGCTCGACCTGTCGAGCACCGCCAGCGCCATCACGCAGGACCACGCCTATGACCGGCGGCTGGCGAGTGCCGGCGGGGACGAGGTCGGGCAGGCGGTCTCGGCGTTCAACAGCATGCTGGAGGAAATCCAGTCCCGCGGGCTGGCGCTGGCACAGGCGGGCGAGCAACGGGAGCAGCTCGTCGAGGCCCGCACCCGCGAGGCCCGGCGCGCCGAGGCGGCCTCCGACGCCAAGACCCGATTCCTGGCGAACATGAGCCACGAGATCCGCACGCCGATGAACGGCATCCTCGGCATGACCGAACTGGCGCTCGACACCACGCTCACCCCCGACCAGCGGGAGTACCTCGGGCTGGTGAAATCGTCGGCCGACGCACTGCTGGTGGTCATCAACGACATCCTCGATTACTCGAAGATCGAGGCGGACAAGCTGGTGATCGAGGCGGTGCCGGTGGCGCTGCGGCCTCTGCTGGCGGACACCCTCAAGCCGATGGCCCTGCGGGCGGCCGAGCAGGGTCTGGCGCTGCGGCTGGAGATGGCTGCCAGCGTGCCGGACTTGCTGCGCAGCGATCCGGGGCGGCTGCGCCAGATCGTGATCAACCTCGTGGGCAATGCCGTCAAGTTCACCGAACGGGGGGAGGTCTGCCTGCAGGCGCACTGCACACGCGATGCCCACGGCCAGTCCTGGCTCCACCTCGCGGTGCGGGACACCGGCATCGGCATTGCGGCGGACCAGCAGCAACGGATCTTCGAGTCGTTCTCGCAGGCCGATGCCTCGACCACCCGGCGCTACGGCGGCACCGGGCTGGGTCTGGCCATCTGTGCCCGGCTGGCCGAGCTGATGGGCGGGAGCATCCGGGTCGAGAGCATGCCGGGCCAGGGCAGCACCTTCCATGTCGCTCTCCAGGTGCAGGACGACGAGCGCCACGACCTTGGCGCCGTGCCTGTGTCCACGGTCGAGAGGCTCCAGCCCGGTGACGCTGCGCATGCCCATGCGCCGCCGCTGTGTCGGGCGCCGCTCAGGTTGCTGCTGGCCGAGGACAACCTGGTCAACCAGCGTCTGGCGGTGCTTCTGCTGACCCGGCTCGGGCATGCGGTTCGCGTGGCCGACAACGGTGCCGAGGCGGTTGCGCTGCACGCGGACAGCCCGTTCGACGCCATCCTGATGGACATGCAGATGCCGGTGCTCGACGGGCTGGCGGCCACGCAGGCCATCCGCGAGGCCGAGGCGGCCGGGGCTGTCCGGCGGGTGCCGATCATTGCGCTGACGGCCAATGCCATGCAGGGCGACCGCGAGCGGTGTCTGGCGGCCGGGATGGATGGCTACCTGAGCAAGCCGATCGATCTGGCCCAACTGCAAGAGGCACTGCGCCTGGTGGCCCTGGAGCACATGCCGGAGTCGAGCGAGGCCATCCGACTGCAGTACACACCGCCGGCGCAGACCGCCGATGTGCTGGATCTGGACCGCGCTGCACTGCTTGACCGCCTGGGTGGGGATGCCTCGCTCATCGACGAGCTGGTGGCTGTGCTGGTCGAAGACGGGCTGCTGCGGCTGGCGGAGATGGAGACGGCGATCCGTGACCGCGACGGTGAAGCCCTGACCAGTGCCGCCCACCAGTTGGCGGGTGCAAGCGGCAATTGCTCGGCCATCGCGGTGGAGCGGCTGGCGCGGCAGATGCTGGGGCTGGCCCACGGGCAGCACCATGAGGAGGCGGCTGCGCTGCTGCCGATGCTGCAGGCACGGCTGGAGCGGCTGCAGCATCGGCCACCGGTGGGCGTCACTGCAGCATGAAGGTCTCGTACTCCAGCCGGTGCAGCTTGCTCTCCAGCGCCAGCATCGCGGCGAACACGGTGATCATCATCGCCAGTGCCACGCCGTAGCCGTAGAACGAGGCCCCGAGCTGCAGCGTGACGAGCGACAGCCCGACGTTGAGCACCAGCAGCAGCGCCGTCAGCCCGAACACCACGCGGCGCCGGTCGAGGTAGAAGAAGATGTTCAGCAAGCCGAGCAGCACCACCTGCAGGCTCGCCGCCACCACATCCAGGTAGAGCAGCGGCAGGTACAGGTGCGAGATGCCGAGCCAATCCAGTACCCTGGGTGCCGCCAGGATGACCAGCAGCACCGTGATGCCCTGGATCTTCAGGATCTCGTAGAGCCCTTGGCGGATCGTGAAGACCATCTCGTCGCGCAGGCGCTGGATGTTGCCCAGCGAACCCCCTTCGCGCACGGCGTCGTAGAAGCGTTCGTAGTATTCGACGAAGTCGGTCTCGATGCGGACCAGGAACACCGCCATGCCGGGGATGATCGCCAGATAGGCGAGGAAGGCCGGCATGTCGTAGATGATCGACGCACG
>JBEEMX010000048.1:0-11896 GCA_041192465.1 Pseudomonadota bacterium
GTCTTGCCCATCTTGATGAGGGTCTTCAGCTCCTGGCGGCGCTTGGCGACTTCCTCTTCGGTGAGCGTGGTCTCGTCCAGACCGAATTCCCGCATCAGCGCGCGCTCCTTGGCGCGGCTGACCTTCATGCGCAGCGGCTTGGCCTTGGGCTTGTCGGCTTCGACCTCGACTTCCCCTTCGACGACCACCTCGACTTCGGCTTCCACCTCGGCTTCGACGTCGATCTCGGCGTCTGGATCGGTGAAGTCTTCATCGGCATCCAGCGTGGGCTTCTCGGCCTTTTTCTCGATCTTCTTGTCGGCCTTCTCCGCCTTGTCTACCTTGACGGGTTTCTCGGCTTTCTCGGGTTTTTCAACCTTCTCGACCTTCGTGTCCGACTCGGCCTCCGGCGCCTTGGCCTTGCGGCCACGCTTGATCACGACGACAGGCACGGTGGCCTCGGTCGGTGTGAGCGGGACGGCGGTCGCTGTGACCACCTCGGTCGCGGTGGCGGGGGCTTCGGGCTTGACGGCCTTGACTGCCTTCACGACGCGCACGGTCTTGGACGCCACCGGTGCTGCCGGAGCGGCAGCGGTGTTCGTCTCGGGGGATTGCTCAGGGGCGCTCTTTTTCGCGGGCATGCGATTCCTCGGCTGGGGTGCTCGGATACGGTGGGGCTTTGAGCCTGAATCACAAGTCTCGGGCGGCGCACTGCAGGCGCTCGCGGACGAGGTGCTTTTCAGGCGGGCAAGCTGGCGTGAACATCCATCAAGGTGCAGTGCTGGCGGGGAAGTTGGCCTGAAATAACCCGTGTCGCGGGTGGCCGGGGCCGGCAGGCACTGCTGTCACTCTTGCCGCGTCGAAACCAACCTTCGATTATACAGGAGCGTTCCCGGCCGGCCTGGACTTGAGCTGGGACCGCTGCTGGAAGAGCGCATTGCGGCGCTGGGCGGCCGCCTCGGACAACTCGCCCGACTCCAGCAGCAGCGCGATCTCGTCCTCGACCGCCTGCAGCCGGATCCGGTTGACGATGGCCCGCAGATCGTCCGCCAGGGGTGCGTCGCTGCCGAGTTCGTGCAGGCGGCGGATGCGCTCCAGCAGCGCGCCCAGCCCTGCTTCGGCCGGATCCTGCGCCAACGCGTCAAGCGCGGCCAGGATGCCGCTGGCACCCAGCACGCCCTGGTCATGCAGCAGCCGCTCCAGCGCGGCGAAGAAGCCCCCATGCGGCGCACTCTGCTGCCCCAGCAGTTCATGCACCTCGCCGGGCAGGTCGAGCCAGAGCTGCGCGTTCTGCACCAGCAACCACGCCGCTCGGTCGAGCAGCGAGGCCGTGCGTGGTGGTGGCCGGCGCGGGGACGCCATCGCCGCGCTGCCCCCCTTGCGCGCCCACGGTGGTGGATCGTTGCCGAAGCTGCGGCCCTTGCCGCGCTTGCTGCGCCAGTCCTTGGCGTGTTCGGGTGTGCCGTCGTCCATCGGGTCGTAGCCGAGGCCAACGGACTCCGCTTCGGCGGGTGGCGCCTCGTCGGGCGGGGGCGCGCGGTCCCAGTCTGGCTCGGGCTGCTGCGGTTCCGCCCGCCGCCGCTCGCCCCGGCGTGACCCTGCCGCGGCCCAGTGGTGCAGCAACACATCGGCGGTCAACCCACCATCGCGCGCCAGTTCGACCAGCAACTGCGCCTTGAGCAAGCCCTCGGGCAGCAGCTCGTACAACGGCCGCGCCTGCGCCAGCATCCGTGCGCGGCCTTCGGGCGTGGCCATGTCGCAGCCATCGCCCGCCACCGCCAGCAACTGCCGCGACAGCGTGAACGCCTCGTGGATGCAGGTCTCGAACGCCTCCGGCCCACGCTCGCGGATGAAGGAATCCGGGTCGTGCTCGGCCGGCAGGAACAGGAAACGGAAGCTGCGCGTGTCGCCCGCGTGCGGCAACACGGCCTCCAGCGCCCGCGCCGCCGCCCGCCGCCCGGCCGCGTCGCCGTCGAAGCTGAACACCACCTGCTCGGAAAACCGCAGCAGCTTGATGATGTGGTCGCCGGTGCAGGCCGTCCCCAGCGTCGCCACCGCGTTGCCGAAACCGAGCTGCGCCAGGGCCACGACATCCATGTAGCCCTCGGTGACGAGGATGAAGCCGCGCTTGCGGATGGCCGCACGCGCCTCAAACAGGCCGTACAGCTCCCGGCCCTTGCTGAACACTGGCGTCTCGGGCGAGTTCAGGTACTTCGGCTCGCCCTGGTCCAGCACCCGCCCGCCGAAGCCGATCACCTCGCCCTTGGGGTTGCGAATCGGGAACATGATCCGGTCGCGGAAGCGGTCGTAGCGGCGCTGTTCGGCCGCGTCGTCGCCCTGCAGGATCACGAGGCCGGATTCGACCAGCAGTGGGTCGTCGTACTTCCCGAACGCGCTCGACAGCCCATGCCAGCCGCCCGGCGCGTAACCGAGGGCGAAGTGCTTGGCGATCTCGCCGGTCAGGCCGCGGCCTTTCAGGTAGGCGACGGCGCGCGGGCTGTCCTTGAGCTGAGCGCGGTAGTGGTCACTGGCTTTCAGCAGCACGTCGCCGAGCGTGATCTGGTGTTCGCGGACCTTGGCGGCGCGGGCGCGCTCCTCCGGGCTGTTGTCGTCGTCGGGCACGGTCATGCCCACGTCCTGGGCCAGATCCTTCACCGCCTCGATGAAGCCCAGCCCGCTGTGCTCCATCAGGAAGCCGACCGCGTTGCCGTGGACGCCGCAGCCGAAGCAGTGGTAGGTCTGGCGCGACGGGCTGACGATGAAGCTCGGGGATTTCTCGCCGTGGAACGGGCACAACCCCTTGTAGTTGATGCCGGCTTTCTTGAGCTGCACGGCGCGACCCACCACGTCAACGATGTCGGCGCGGGCGAGCAAGTCCTGGATGAAGCCTTGGGGGATCACGCGGGGGAGTCTAGCGGCTCCCTAGAATCGCCCGATGAACGAACTTTCCTCCTTGCAAGACGGTCTGGTGCTGGTGGTGTTCGCCGTCGTCTACCTCGGCATGGTCCTCGGCAGCCTGCCGTGGCTGCACCTGGACCGCACCGGCGTCGCCCTGCTCGGTGCCATCGCCATCGTCGGCGCAGGCGTGATGACCCCGGAGCAGGCGGCGCAGTCGATCCACCTGCCCACCATCCTGCTGCTGTTTTCCTTCATGGTGATCTCGGCGCAGATGCGGCTCGGCGGCTTCTACAGCGCGGTGACGCGGCGCATCGCGGCCTTGCCGGTCGGGCCGGTGGCGCTGATGGGCGTAGTGATCGGGGTCGCGGCGGCGCTCTCGGCGGTGTTCTCGAACGACATCGTGTGTCTGGCCGTGGCGCCGGTGCTGGCCGAGGCGTGCCTGCGGCGGCGACTGGACCCGGTGCCGTTCCTGCTCGGGCTGGCCTGCGCGAGCAACATCGGCTCGGCCGCGACGCTGATCGGCAATCCGCAGAACATGTTGATCGGCGAGGTGCTGAAGATGCCGTTCGCGGGCTACATGGCCGACGCGATCGTGCCGGTGCTGGCCGGGTTGCTGGCCTTGTGGACGCTGCTGGCCTGGACGATGCGCCGCACGCCGCCGGTGGCCGAGCCGGATCCGGCGCAGTTGGCCGCCATCGCCTCGGAGGTACCGCCGTTCGACCGCTGGCAGACCGCGAAGGGGCTGCTGGTCGCGCTGGCGCTGGTGGCGGTGTTCCTGCTGACCGACTGGCCGCGTGACGTGGCGGCGCTGGTGGGGGCGGGCGTGCTGCTGCTGAGCCAGCGGTTTCACTCGTCGAAGGTGATGGGGCTGATCGACTGGGAGCTGCTGATCCTGTTCATGGGGCTGTTCGTTGTCAACCACGCGCTGGCACTCACCGGCCTGACGCAGCAACTCGTCGCCTGGCTCACCACGCAGGGCATCGACCTCGCGCAGCCGGCGACGCTGTTCTTCACCACGCTGGGCCTGAGCAACCTGGTGTCGAACGTGCCGGCGGTGATGGTGCTGATGCCGCTGGCGAAGGGGGATCACGTCGGACTGACGCTGGCGCTGGTCAGCACGCTGGCGGGCAACCTGCTGATCGTGGGGTCGATCGCGAACATCATCGTGGTGGACGCGGCTCGGCGCTGCGGCGTCGTGATCGACTGGCGGCGGCATGCGTACACGGGGGTGCCGGTGGCGGTGGTGACGCTGGGGATCGCGGCGGGGTGGCTGGCGTTTCAGGCGAGCGCATGACGCGGGTGATGCGGCGTCACCGCCCCAGCTCCATCACCAGCCTGACCCCCACCAGCGGATACCGCGTCTCCGGCGAGTTCCAGTTCCGAAACCCGCAGCGTGCATACAGCGGCCATGTGTGCCACGACCCCCCTCGGCGCACGCGCACGTCGCCCGTCGCCGGCCCTTGCGGATCCTCGCCGGGCGAGCGGGCGTAGTAGTCGTCAGCGTGCCAGTCGCTGGTCCATTCCCAGGCGTTGCCGTGCAGGTCGTGCAGGCCGAAGGCGTTGGGCGGGTAGCTGCCGACGGGGGAGGTGAATACGTGGCCGTCGTTGGCCTGGAGCGCGTGCGGCTGCCACTGAGGCCACAGCTTGGCCGCGGAGGTGTCGAAGACGTTGGCGTGGCCGACGAGTCCCTGCGGGTCGTTGCCGTGGCTGTAGCGGGTGTTGTCGGCGCCAGCGCGGCAGGCGTATTCCCACTCGGCCTCGGTCGGCAGCCGGTAGACGCGGCCTTCGGTCTGCGTCAGCCAGCGCGCCAGCGCCACCGCGTCGTGCCAGGTGATGTTGACCACCGGGTGGCGGTCGTCCTGCGGGAAGCCGGTGTTGGCCCAGGAGTAGCGCGGCGAGCGGCCCTCGAAGGCGTCGCGGCGCGGCGAGGTGTTCGGGTCGTAGGCGGGGTTGTGGCCGTAGCCGCCCGTGCCGTCGGCGATCGACTCCGGCACATGGCCCGACGCGGCTAGGAAGGTGCGGAACTGCCCGACCGTGACCTCGTGGCGGCCCATCAGGAAGTCGCGGGTGATGCGCACGCGGTGCCGGGGCGCCTCGTCGTCGAACTTGCCCAGCCGCTCGGCGTCGGCGGTGGGGAAATCGCGGGCCAGCGCGGCGGGGGACTCGTCGCTGCCCATCCAGAACGTGCCCGCCGGAATGCGGACCAGCTCCATGCCCAGCCGGTTGGCGCAGACCTGCACGCCCGGCGTGTCGCAGGCCGACAAGGGCGCCGAGCCGAGCACCACGCCTTCGCGCCGCGGGTCCGCTCCGCCGCGCCAGACCGGGCGTGCGGACGTGGCGTCGGGGCTGCGCTGCAAGGCTTGCAGGCCGCTGGTCATGTCCACCTCGCGCACGTCGTGTCCGCGTCCCTTCAGCGCCTCGACCACCTCGGCTGGATACCGCCCCTTTTCCAGCAGCACCGGCCCGCCCGTCGTCCCGAAATTCGGCAGATCAATCGCCTGCTGCGGCGACAGGCCCCACTGCAGCACGCCGTGCAGCGTCTTGGCCGTGAAGTGGATGATGAGCGCCCCGCCCGGACTGCCGCCCGTCATCGCCAGCGCCCCCTGGTCGTCGAACACCAGCGTCGGTGACATGGAAGAACGCGGCCGTTTGCCTGGTTCGACCCGGTTGGCGATGGGGCGGCCGGCGGCGTCGGCGGGCAGGAAGCTGAAGTCGGTCAGTTCGTTGTTGAGCAGGAAGCCGCGCACCATCTGCCGCGACCCGAACGCATCCTCGATGGTGGTGGTCATCGAGAGCGCGTTGCCGTCGCCATCGACGATGCTGAGGTGGCTGGTGCCGTATTCGGGCTGGCTGGGCATGGGCGCGAAGCCGGTTCGCACGCCGCCGCGCTGGCCGGCAGGGGCGTCCGCGGCGCGCTGCGGGCCGATGCGGCGAGCGCGGTCGTGCAGGTACGCCGGGTCGAGCAGGCTGCGCCAGTCACCATCCGGTGCGGCCACGAAATCCGGGTCGGCCACAAAGAGCGCCCGGTCGGCGAAGGCCAGCCGCGAGGCTTCCAGGTAGGTGTGCAGCCAGTCCGCCGACGGCATGCCCGCGCTGGTCAGCGGTGTACGCGCCGCGTCGGTCTGGCCCACCATCCCGAGGATCTGGCCGATGGCGATGGCGCCGCTGCTGGGGGGAGGAAAGCCGCACAGCGTCCAAGCCCGCCCGCCCGCCGTGTGGGCGTGGCACAGCGGCGGGCGCTCCTTGGGCTGGTAGGCGGCGAGGTCGGCGGTGGTCAGGCGGCCGGGGTTGGTGGCGTGGCGCTGCACCTTGTCGGCGATGTCCTGGGCGATCTCGCCCTGGTACAGCGCCTGCGCACCGTCGTTCGCCAGCCTGCGCAGCACCTCCGCCAGCGCCGGGTTCTTCAGCGTGTGGCCGATCGGCAGCGGCTGGCCGTCCGGGTAGAAATATGCGGCGGCGACCGGATCCTTGCGCAGGTGGGCATCGGCCGCGAGCAGGGTGTGCAGCCGCGGACTGACCGGAAACCCTTCTTCCGCCAGCCGGATCGCCGGCCCGAACAGCACGAACCACGGCAGTTTCCCGTGGCGCGCATGGGCCAGCTCCAGCATCTTCACCGTGCCCGGCACCCCGACCGAGCGTCCGCCGACCACCGCGTCGTGGAAAGCCATGGGCTTGCCGCTGCTGTCCAGGAACAGCCGCTCGTCCACGGCGGCAGGGGCGGTCTCACGGCCGTCGTAGGCGCGCACGCGCTGGCCGTCCCAGTGCAGCAGGAACGCCCCGCCGCCGATTCCGCTGGACTGCGGCTCGACGAGGGTGAGGACCATCTGCACGGCCACTGCCGCGTCGATGGCGCTGCCGCCCTGGGCGAGGATGCTGCGCCCCGCTTCGGCGGCCAGCGGGTTCGCGGCGGCGACGGCGTAGCGGGTGGTGGTCCAGCCGGGCTTGGCGGTGATGGCGGAGGCCGCTTCCGGTTGCTGCGGCTCAGCGGGTCGCCAGAGGTCGAGCACGCTGCACGCCGCCAGCCACCCGGTGGCACAGACAGTCAGCGACAGGCGCAAGAGGCGCGGGAGGCGGGCAGGGCGGCAGGCAAGGCGGCGGATCGTCATCCCGCCATCGTGTCACAGGCGCAGCGCCACCCGCATCGGGTTCAACGCGGGATCAGCGCGGGGCCAGCCGGATCGCGCCGTCCAGGCGGATCACCTCGCCGTTGAGCATCTCGTTGGTGACGATCTGGTGGACCAGCTTGGCGTAGTCGGCCGGCGTGCCCAGCCGGCTCGGGAACGGAACCCCGGCGGCCAGCGCGTCCTGCACCTCCTGCGGCATCCCGAACAGCATCGGCGTGCCGAAGATGCCCGGCGCGATGGTCATGCAGCGGATGCCGTTCTTCGACAGGTCGCGCGCGATCGGCAGCGTCATGCCGACCACGCCGCCCTTGCTCGCCGCATACGCCGCTTGCCCGATCTGCCCATCAAACGCGGCGACGCTGGCGGTGTTGATCAGCACGCCACGTTCGCCCGTGTCCTCCGGCGCGTTCTTGCACATCGCCTCGGCGGCGAGGCGGACCATGTTGAAGGTGCCGATCAGGTTGACGCTGATGACCTTGCTGAACAGGCTGAGCGGGTGGGCGCCGTCGCGGCCGACAGTGCGGCTGGCCGGGGCAATGCCGGCGCAGCTCACGAGGCCCATCAGCTTGCCCATCGACACGGCCTGGGCCACCACGGCTCGGCCATCGTCCTCGTTCGACACGTCGCACCGCACATAGGCACCACCCAGCTCCGCCGCGATCGCCGCGCCGCGCTCGGCCTGCAGGTCGGCGATGACGACCTTGGCCCCTTCGCGCGCCAGCATGCGCGCGGCGCCTTCACCCAGCCCGGAGGCGGCGCCCGTGACGATGAAAACTCGATCGGCGATTTGCATGGGGTTGTCCTTTACGTAAACGTCAATTGGATGGCGTGAAAAAGCCGCCCGTGGGCGGCTGTCGGAGAGCCCGTGTCAGGCCAGCGCAGCGAAGGCGCGGGCGGTGATCTCGTCCACCGTGCCCGTGCCGCTGATGGCACGGTATTGGGGAGCACCTGCGTCGCCCGTGGCGGCCCACTGCGAGTAGTAATCGACCAGCGGGCGGGTCTGGTTCTGGTACACCTCCAGGCGCTTGCGCACGGTGTCCTCGGCGTCGTCGGCCCGCTGGATCAGGTCTTCACCGGTCACATCGTCCTTGCCTTCGACCTTGGGCGGGTTGAAGACGGTGTGGTACGTGCGGCCCGAAGCCACATGGACACGGCGACCACTCATGCGCTGGATGATGGAGGCGTCCGGCACGTCGATTTCGAGCACGTAGTCGAGCTTGACGCCCGCAGCCTTCATCGCGTCGGCCTGCGGGATGGTGCGCGGGAAGCCGTCGAACAGGAAGCCGCCAGCGCAGTCGGGCTGCTGGATGCGTTCCTTGACGAGTCCGATGATGATGTCGTCGCCGACGAGGCCGCCGGCGTCCATCACCTTCTTGGCGGCCAGGCCCATCTCGGTGCCCGCCTTGACGGCCGCACGCAGCATGTCACCCGTGGAGATCTGGGGAATGCCGAATTTCTGGCAGATGAAGGCCGCTTGCGTGCCTTTGCCGGCGCCGGGTGCGCCCAACAGGATCAGTCTCATGGATCTCCTCGGGAATGGTCAGAACTGCTGAAATGCTGGCAGGATTGGCTGCAAATTGGCGTGAGAATACCACGCAGCTCCTGTGCCGAAACTGACTCGATAGCGACCAATGGGCCTCGATTACCCGCAGATGGTCACGGGAAGGAACACCCCGTGTCCCCTCAGTGCTACGCGAAGAAACAGCGCACGCGGGCGAGATCTTCCGGGGTGTCCACACCGGGTCCGGGCCGGGTGCTGCTCACATGCACGGCGATGCGCTCGCCATGCCACAGCACGCGCAGTTGCTCCAGCGACTCGGTCTGCTCGACCGGGCTGGCGCTGAGCGTGGGGAAGCGGCGCAGGAAGCCGGCGCGGTAGCCGTAGATGCCGATGTGGCGCAGCGGCGCGGGATCGGTCGGCAGCGCGGTGATGCCACCTGCATTGCCGTCACGCCACCACGGCATCGGCGCCCGCGAGAAGTACAGCGCCCGCCCCGCTGCATCGCACACCACCTTGACCACGTTCGGGTTGACGAACTCCTCGACGCTGTCGATGGCGTGCGCGGCGGTGCTCATCACGCAGTCGGGGTTGTCCTGCAAGCCTTGCACGCAGGCGGCGACCAGGGCCACGTCGATCAGCGGCTCGTCGCCCTGCACGTTGACGACAAAGTCATTGCCGTCCAGTCCGAGCAGTGCGCAGGCTTCGGCCAGGCGGTCGCTGCCGGTGGCGTGGTCGGTGCGGGTCATCACCACCTGCACGCCGTGTGCCGCACAGGCGTCGGCCACTTCGGGCGCATCGGTGGCGACGACCACGGCCCGCGCTCCGGCCCCCGCGCAACGCTGCGCCACCCGCACGACCATCGGCACGCCGCCCAGATCGGCCAGCGGCTTGTTCGGCAAGCGCGTCGAGGCCAGCCGGGCGGGGATGAGCACGGTGCAGTCCATCGTCAGGGCGCAGGTGCGTCGGGGACCGGGAACGGCGAGGGCGGCGGCGCGTCCGGATCGACCGTGCGCGCCTCGCTTTCGAGCATCACGGCCATGCCGTCGCGGATCGGAAACGCCAGCCGGTCGGCCGGGCAGACCAGCTCGTGCGTGGCGTGGTCATGGTTGAGCGGCCCCTTGCAGAGCGGGCAGACGAGCAGTTGCATCAGTCGGGTGTCCATGGGGCGTGATGCTACCTTGCCGGCACGGGGCCGAGCGCGGCCAGCACACGCCGGGTGAATACCGCCGGCAGCACCATCTCCAGCGGCACCACCCACACCCGCAGCCCCGGCCGCTCGCGGGCCACGCGCTGTGGGTCGAGCTTGACGGCGTCCTTCTCGGTCACGACCACATCGGTGGCGTCGGCGGGCCAGGGCAGGCGGTCGTGGTCGTGGTGGTCGTCGAGGGCCAGCGTGTCGGCCGGGGCGAGCGTCAGGCCGGCCATGCGCAGGGCGTCGAAAAACCGCTGCGGCTGCCCGATCCCCGCGCTGGCGCACACACGCTGTCCGCGCAGGGCGGTGAGCTGTTCCGGTGTCGCTGGTGCGCCCGACCACCAGCCTGCCAGTTCGACCGCGCCCGCGAGCTGCCGTGTCGCGCAGTCGCCGGGCAGGGGCGTGCTGGGCCGGGCAGCGTTGTAGAGCACGCACTGGTGGGGCGCCGCAGCGGGTGCGTCGATCGGCTCGCGCAGCGGCCCCGCCGGCAGCAGCCAGCCGTTGCCCGCCCCGCGTTCGTCGAACACCACGATTTCGATGTTCCGGCCCAGGCGCAGGTGTTGCAGCCCATCGTCGCAGACGAGGACGTTGACTTCGGGATGTGCTGCGAGCAAGGCCCCGGCGACAGCGGCCCGGTCCCGCCCGACCCAGACCGGCACGCCCGAGCGGCGTTGCATCAGCAGCGGCTCGTCGCCGACTTCGGTGGCCGGCGTGTGTGCGTGGACGGGGCGGGCGGCAGTGGCCTGGCTGCCATGGCCACGCGAGACGATGCCGGGGCGCCAGCCGGCCTGCTGCAGCGCGCCGATCAGTGCCAGCGTGGTCGGCGTCTTGCCCGCGCCACCCGCGACCCGGTTGCCCACCACGATGACCGGACACGGCAGCCGCACCGTGGCCTTCCAGCCGTACCGGTACAACCACCGCCGCAGCCCGACCAGCGCCCCATGCAACCCGCCCAGCGGACGCAGCAGCCATTGCGCCGGCCCGCCGTGTTGCCAGATGGCCTCCAGCCGCGCTGCGGGTGTCACCGGCGCAGGCTCACTGGCCCTTGCCGCCGCTGCGGGCGCTCTGGGTGGCAAACGTCAGTTGCACCAGTCCGGCGCGGCGGGCGGCGTCCATCACGTTGATCACGCTCTGGTGCGCCGCCATCGCGTCGGCCGAGACGATCACCACGCGGTTCACGTCGCCCTGCGCCGCCGTGGTCAGCGCCGTGGTCAGTATCTCGACACCCACGCCCTCGATCGGCTGCTTGTTGAGCGTGTAGTGCCCGTCCGAGGACACACCCACCACGATCTCGCGTGGCTGGCTCTCGATCTTGTTCGACTCGGCCACGGGCAGCGTGATCTTGAGCTGCGTGTACTTGGCGTAGGTGGTGGTGAGCATCAGGAAGATCAGCACCACCAGCAGCACGTCGATGAACGGGATCAGGTTGATCTCCGGCTCCTCGGGGCGTCGGTGACGGAAGTTCATGGCCATGGTGCGCCTCTCCGCTCAGCGACGCGGGGGACGCGGCAGCAGTTGGGGCAGCAGCCGCTCGGCCGCCTGCTCCAGCGTCAGCACGAACTCGTCCACCTGGCCGCGGAAGTAGCGGTAGAACATCAGCGACGGGATCGCCACGATCAGGCCGAACGCGGTGTTGTAGAGCGCCACCGAGATGCCGTGTGCGAGCTGCTCCGGGTTGCCGCCCGAGTTCGGCACCTGCGCGCCGAAGATCTCGATCATGCCGACCACCGTGCCCAGCAGGCCCAGCAGCGGCGCGGCCGAAGCGATGGTGCCCAGCGCGTTGAGGTAGCGTTCCAGCCGGTGCGTGGCAATGCGGCCGGAGGTCTCGAAGGCGTTGCGCAGTTGGGCCTCGTCGCAGCGCGGATCGGCGACGGCGGCGCGGATGCCACCCGCCAGCACCGTGCCGAGCGCCGAGTTGCCGTGCAGCTTGTCGAGCACGTCTGACGCCGGCAGGCTGTTGCGCGTGAGGGTGAGCACCTCGTCGAGCAGCTTCGGGGGCGCCACCTTGGCGGCGCGCAGGCTCATGCAGCGTTCGATGATGATCGCCAGCGCGGCGATGGAGCACAGGATCAGCGGCCAAATTGGCCAGCCAGCGGCTTGTATGATCGAAAACAAGGGTCGTTCCCCAGGGTGAGGTGGACATCCGCAGCCTGGCGCGGCGCGGCGCAGCAGCAGCGATTATGGACGCAAGGCTGCGGGCCT
>JBEEMX010000049.1:0-11836 GCA_041192465.1 Pseudomonadota bacterium
AATCTTTCCCGCCCTAGCTAATATCGCATCCGATGCTGTTTTGATATGAATATCGCTCAGATGCAGGAGCAGAAGTTTTTGGGTCATCAGTCCAACCAATGATTAGCAAATAAGGATGGGAACTCGTGAAGGTGGGCCTGTATATAGACCTTTATCAGCCCGAGTCGGTCCGGCGAAAAGATCCCGTCACAACTCGCACCGCACAAGCCGCCGACGCGCTGCAGATCCGCCCGGCTAGCCCTGTAGTCATGCGTCCAGCCGGCGCGGTACTTGTAGACCAGTTGCGTGCCGCCGCGTCCAGCCCGAGCGCATCGGCGGCGGCTTCGTGCGCCTCGCGCGCAGGCACCCCCTCGGGCCGGCTCGCCAGACAGCGCAGCAGCGGCTCGATGAACCGGTCATACGTGGGAATCGTGGGGATCGGGGAAGCGGGCATGCACGTCGCGGAGGCGGCGGCCGGCTGTCTTGTAGTTGTCGTTTTGGGAAATCTGGACAGCCCGGCAGGGACCGCCGCAGTCTAGGGAGCGCCCCGCGCGCTGTGCATCCGCAGGCAGCGGATTTTCCAGAATCAGCAAATTCGCGCGAAATAGTTCACGCTTGACAGCCAATCCGCCGCATCCGCGTCCTGCGCAGCAACCTGATCCAGTCAGGCGGCCACCAACTCCACATGCACCCGCTGCCCCAGCTTCGCCGCGATGTTCACCAGCGCATCCAGCGAAAACCGCGACAGCCGCCCGCGAAACAGGTCATTCATGCGCGGCTGCGTCACCCCGCAGCGACTGGCAGCTTCCGCCTGCGTCCAGCCCTTGCCGTCGATCAGGGCCGTGATCTTGTCCGTCAGTTCCGACCGAAGGCGCAGGTTTGCCACTTCCTCGGTCGTGTCGGCGATGGCATCCCAAACGCTGTCGAAACGGTCAGGCGAAGAAGTCTGGTTCATGTGCAGTCTCGGATCATTTGCGCTGAGAGGATGTCACGCCTCGAAGTAGTCCACATCTACCTTCGGCACCTTCGACACCCGCGCCGTCACCAGAAAGCGCGAGAAGCTCCGTTCTTCAAGGCGGGGAGGGATCGCGCAGCGATCCCATGGTTGGGTTGTTGATTTTTCGGTAGCATTTTAAGCTGTATTTATATACAGTTTCAATCATGTCAATTCGAGCCTTCCGCTTCCAGTTGCGCCTGAAACCCGGCACTGCGCACACCCTGCGCCGGTTCGCTGGCGCGTGCCGCTGGGTGTGGAACCGGGCCATTGGCGAGCAGCAGCGGCTAAGGGCGGCGAGCGAACCGTTCTCGGGCTACGCGGAGATGTGCCGCTGGCTGACGGCGTGGCGCAACGAGCCGGACACCGCGTGGTTGTCCGAGACACCAGTGCAGGCGCAACAGCAAACCCTGAAGCGGCTGGAGGCGAGCTACCGACGTTTCTTCGAGGGCCAGGGCGGCTATCCCCGGTTTCGCGGACGCGGCCAAGACGCAGGACTGCGCTTCCCGAAAGGATCGGACTGCAAGCTCGACACGGTGAACCAGCGCCTGAAGCCACCGAAGCTGGGGTGGGTGAGGATGCGCCAGTCGCAGCCGGTCGAAGGTGAAGTACGGAACTACACGCTGACGCAGGAGCGAGGCCGCTGGTTCGTGTCGATCCAGGTTGAACAAGCTGACGTGATCCCGGCAGCCGGGCTGGTGCCGACACTGGGGATCGACTTCGGCGTGGCGCTGTTCGCGGCGACGACGGACGGGGAGTGCGTGGCGCCACTGAATGCGCTGAAGCGGCAGCAGAAGTACCTGAAGCGAGTTCAGCGGTCGGTGTCGCGCAAGGTGAAGGGATCGAAGAATCGGCGCAAGGCGATCGACCGGCTGGGGAAGGTGCATGCCCGGATCGCGGCGCAGCGCAACGACTGGCTGCACAAGCTGACGACGCAGTGGACAGACGCTCATCCGGTGATTGCCATCGAGGATCTGAAGGTGGCGGCGATGAGTGCCAGCGCAAAGGGCACCGCCACCGAGCCGGGTCGGCGGGTGCGGCAGAAGGCGGGGCTGAATCGTTCGATCCTGGATCAGGCATGGGGCGAGGCACGGCGGCAGTTGGAATACAAGACCGCGGCCCGAGGTGGCGCAGTGGTGGCCGTGAACCCGGCGTACACGAGCCAGCGGTGCAGCGCCTGCGGGCACACCGCCAAGGAGAATCGCCCGACGCAAGCGCACTTAGAGTGCGAAGCGTGCGGGCACAGTGAGAACGCGGACCTGAACGCCGCGAAGAACATACTGGCCGCGGGACACGCGGTCTGGGTTGAAAGACCCGCAGCCTGTGGAGCGGAGGTCAGACGCGCCAGACCCGTGAGGGGACGACGCGCAGCCGCGATGAAGCAGGAACCCGCCGAAGGCTCTGCCGCGCAAGCGGTCGCGTCAGTCGGGATCCCCGTCCTTTAGGGCGGGGAGGATGTCAACCCCACCTCGTGATCCACCATCAACCCCGCCAGCCGCACCCCGTCCACCAGCACGATGCCCTCGACGGATTGCGCGAACTGCAGCGCCTGCGCGGTGTAGCCTGACGTGGTGATGAAGACGCCTTTCTTGGCCCGCTGCCCCGCCAGTGCGCTGTAGAACGCCTGGATCTCGGGCCGCCCGACCGTGTCCTGCCAACGCTAGGCCTGCACATAGACCTTTTCCAGCCCGAGCCGGTCCAGCGAAATGATCCCGTCGATGCCCGCGTCGCCCGAGCCGCCGACGCGCTGCAGATCCGCCCGGTTGGCCCCATAGCCCATGCGGTGCAGCAGGTCGAGCACCAGCGTCTCGAAGAACGCCGGCGTCACGGTGGCCAGCGTGTCCAGCAGCTCCGCCACGACCGCGCGGCGGATTTCCTCCAGCGCCAGGCCGAGCCGCTCTTCCGGGCTGGCGACCGGCTGCACGGCCGCCTCGCTGTCCCCTGCCTCACCCGCGTCCACCGCCACGGGCCGCAGCAGCCGCGTGTCGATGTGCGACATCGCCAGCGTCGCGACCTGATCGGCGCCCAGCCGACGCGGTTCTTGTAGACCAGTTGCGCGCCGCTCGACAGCAACTGCTGGCGCGCCGCAGCATCCAGCCCGAGCGCATCGGCGGCGGCTTCGTGCGCCTCGCAGGCGGCAGCCCCATCGGCCCGACTGGCGAGCAAGCGCAGCAACGGCTCGATGAAGCGGTCATACGTGGGAATCGTGGGGATCGGGAGAGCAAATGAACAGCCCGCCAGAAACCGCGCCAGTCTAGGGAGGCCCCTGCAAACCGTGCGCCCGGAGGTGGTGGATTTTTCAGAATCAACAATTCACGCGCAATAGTTCACGCTTGACGGCTCGCCTCGCAGGGGGCTTGGAGAGGCTGCCGAGACGACAGTCACAGCGTCCGAAGTCTTGTATGCACACTCAGCCTTGTGCAAATCACCTTCGACCCCGCCAAGAACGAGAGGTCAGACGCCATGCCCAATCGCACGCCGCTGACTGACGCCCAAGGCGAAGTCCGCGAACTCACGGCGGCCGACTTGAAGGCCATGCGCCCCGCTGCACGCGCCTTGCCAGCCAGTCTTCCTCGGTGCGCCGACTGCGCGTGCAAGCCCGGATGGCGCCGCTGGCGACCTCAGGCGGTCGCTTTCGCCAGCACCGAGGCGGTCACGGGTTCGTCGAATCAGTTGCAACACGGTCTTGTACGCCTGCGCATCGAAATGGCCCGGCACGAACTTTTATCCGGCATCACCAACCAGTCGCCATTCGCGCCCTCCCTCGCCCCGCTCACGCCCTCCACCCGCCATTCGTCGCAAACCGGCTGACCCGGCGCCCGGCCCGCTCCACGATGACGCCATCGCTCATCAGGAGACCCCCCGCCATGGACCGACGCCGCCTCACCTCACTGCTCATCGCTGGCAAGCTCGCATTGCTGGTCGCACTCGCCCTGCCGCCACTCGGTTCGGCCGAAACACCAGCCACGGCCACCGGTCTCACCACCGCCGCCACCACGTTCCAGCGCGCCAGTGGCGGTGACGACAGCGCCATCGGCCCCGCCGCCGCACAATTCACCACGCTGAGCCGCCGCCAGCCGCTCGACCCGCTGCTGCTGGCCTACGCCGGCGCGGCCACCTCGATGCAGGCGCGCACGACGTGGTTGCCCTGGAAAAAGATGGGTTACGCCGAGGACGGGCTGGCCCAGATCGACAAGGCGCTGTCCTTGCTCACGCCGGCCCATGACACCGTGCCACCACGCGGTGTACCGGTCGCACTGGAAACGAAGCTCACCGCCGCCGGCACCTTCCTCGCGCTGCCGTCGCTGTTCCACCGCGGCGAGCGCGGCCGGCACCTGCTCGACGAAGTGATGCAGCATCCGGCCTATGCCGGCACGCCCGCCGCGTTCCAGGAAGCCGCCCGCAAGATCGCCGCGAAGGCCGCACCATGAGCGCCGCCGCCGTCATCGCACTGCGCGGCGTGCGCAAGACCTACCGGCTGGGCACGCACACGGTGCCTGCGCTGCAGGGCGTCGATCTGGGCGTGGCGGCGGGCGAGATGGTCGCGCTGACCGGCCCGTCCGGCAGCGGCAAGAGCACGATCCTGAACCTCGCCGGACTGATCGACGCGCCGGACGCGGGCGAGATCCGGCTGCGCGGCGCGGTGGTCGATGCCCGTGCCGAACACGCCGCCACGCTGCTGCGCCGCGACACGATCGGCTTCATTTTTCAGGGCTTCAACCTCGTGCCCGTGATGACCGTGGCCGAGAACGTGGACTACCCGCTGTTCCTCGCCGGCCTGCCCACGGCCGAGCGGCGCACGCGGGTGGCCGCCATGCTCGACGCCGTCGGCCTGGCTGAACACGCGCAGCACCGGCCCGACGCGCTCTCCGGCGGCCAGCGCCAGCGGGTGGCCATCGCGCGGGCGCTGGTGAAGCGGCCTGCACTGGTCATCGCCGACGAGCCCACCGCCAGCCTCGACTCGCACACCGCCGAGCAGATGCTCGACCTGATGCGCGACCTCGGCCACCGCGAGGGCGCGTCCTTCCTCATCGCCACGCACGACGGCCGCCTGACCCGGCGCTGTGACCGTGTCATCGCCCTGCTCGACGGAGTGATCCAGCCATGAACGCCTTGCCCCTGACCCTGCTTTCTGCGCTGCCGTGGCTGCCCTGGCTGCGTTTTGCGTGGCTCAACACGCTGCGCAACCGGCGTCGCTCGCTGGTGACGGTCTCGATCGCCGCCTTGGGCACCGCCGCCATCCTCATCGCCAGCGGCTTTGCGCAATCCACCTACCGCGGGCTGGCCGAGGCCGCCGCCCGCACCACCGGCCACCTCGTCGTCGCGCAGCCCGCGCAGTTCGACGGCGACGAGGACGTGCCGCTGCAGCACGGACTCACCGGCGCCGAGGCCCTCACCCGCCAGTTGCTCGCCGATCCGCACGTCCGGCAGGTGCTGCCGCGGGTCGAGTTCAGCGGCTTGATCAGCAATGGCGACAAATCGACGGTGATGACCGCCGTCGGCATCGCGCCGGACGCCGAGTTCGCGGTGAAAGGCCCTTTCCTCACGGTGCAATCCGGCCGCGTGCTCGCCAGCAACGACCGCGACACGGTGATGCTCGGCGCCGGCCTGGCGCGCAGCCTCAAGGCGGACGCGGGCAGCGCGCTGACCCTGCTGGTGAGCACGACCGCCGGCGCACTGAACGCCCGCGACGTGCAAGTGGCCGGCGTCGTCACCACCGGCATCGCCGAGATCGACCAGCGGCTGGTCTACACCGATGTCGCCACCGCGCAGGCGCTGCTGGTCACGGACAAGGTGTCGAGCCTGGGCGTGTTCCTGGACCGGATGGAGGCCACGCTGCCAGCCCGCGAGCGGCTGCAGCCCGCACTCGGCACGCTCGCGGTGCGGACCTGGGAAGCGCAGGCGCCGTTCTACCGCAGCGTGCGGGCGCTCTACAACCGGATCTTCGGCGCGCTCGGGCTGATCCTCGGGGTGATCGTGGTCTTCGTCGTCACCAATGCGATGGCGATGGCGGTCATCGAGCGCACCCGCGAGATCGGCACGCTGCGGGCGCTGGGCACGCTGCCCAGCCAACTCGTGCGCAGCCTCGCGCTCGAAGGGCTGGTGCTCGGCGGTGCGGGCGGCTTGCTCGGGGCGCTGACCGCGGTGGCGGTGTCGGTCGGGCTGCTGCTGTTCCCGGTGGAGATGCCGCCGCCGCCAGGCCGCACGGTCGGTTATCCGCTGGTGATCGACCTGCATGCGGACCTGTGCGCCGCGACGCTGCTCGGGATGCTCGCGCTGGTCATGCTGGCCTCGGCGCTGGTGGCACGCAGGACGGTGCGCCGGCCGGTGGTCGATGCGCTGGCCCATGTCTGAAATGTCCCCCAGGAGAAACGCCATGTTCCGCCCGCTGCCCCTGCTCATCGCCGCCCTGTCGTTGTCCCTCGTGGTCCCGGCCCGCGCCGCCGATCCGGATGTCACCCGCCTGCTCGCCGACGCCGACCACTTCCGCGTCAGCGACGAACACCTCGTCATCGACACCCGCGTCAACACCTTCAAGTCCGACGGCACGCCCGACAAGGAGCGCCTCTACACCGTCCACACCAGCACCGGGCGGCGCTCGCTGGTCCTGATGCGCTCGCCGGCCGAACAGGGCCAGAAAGTGCTGATGGTCGGTGACGACTTCTGGCTGCTGATGCCCGGCACGCAGCGCCCGATGCGGATCACGCCCAGCCAGAAACTGCTGGGCGACGCCTCCACCGGCGACATCGCCACGCTGCGCTGGAGCGAGGACTACCGTGCCACCCTGGTCGGCGAGGAACGCTGTGACACCGCGCCCTGCTGGCACCTGAGCCTGGCGGCACAGCGGCCCGGCGTGAGCTACCAGCGCATCGAGCTGTGGCTGGGCCGCGAGCGCCACCTGCCGCTGAAAGCCGATCTTTACCTGCAGTCCGACAAGCTCGCCAAGCAGGCCCGCTTCATCGCCGATTCGGCGGAACGGCCGACGCAGATCGACGAGATGGTGCTGCAGGACCAGCTCGGCCACCACCGCGAGACCCGCGTGCGCTACACCAGCCGCGAGAAGAGGACCGTGCCCGAATCGTGGTTCAACCCAATGTCGCTGGCCCGCAACCCGACGCTGGATTGAGCAAGCGATGCACAAGCCCCTCTCGCCCGCCACGCTCCGCCCCAGCCTCGTCGCCGTGCTCGCGGCCATGGCCTGCACGGACCTTGCAGCGCAGTCTCCGCCCGGCGTCACGGGCGAGTGGCAGACCGTCCGCGAATGGCGGCTCGCCAATCCGCTCGGCCCGGCGCCCGCCTTCGCGCCGCGCAGCCGCTGGCGCAGCACGCTGGATCTGCAGACCGACCAGCGCCTGCCGCTGGGGCTGGCCCTCCATGCCGACGCAGTGCTCGCCGTGGAACGCGGCGACGGTGACGCCAACCCGACCCGCTCCGCACGGGTCAACGCGCTGTACGCCAGCACGGGCAGCGCCGACTGGCAGTTCAGCGCCGGCCGCCGCATCCTCGGCTGGGATGTCGGCCAGGCGTTCCGGCCCAACGACGTGGTGCAGCGCGAAGAGCGCCGCCCGCTGCTGGCCGCCACGCCGCAGGGCCGCAGCGTGGTGCAGGTCGAGCACTTCGGTGCGGACGACGCCACCAGCCTCGTCTGGGTCGATCCGCAGCGCAGCCCGTCGGACGGCGCGCTGGCCCTGCGCCACTACCGCCGACTGGGCGCCCTGGACCTCCATGCCCACGGCCACTGGAGTCTGGCGACGGGCGGCAACCTCGGTGCGGCGCTGGCCTGGGTTGCCTCGGACGCGGTGGAACTCCATGCCTCGACCCGCTGGCTGCCGGCACTCCACCGGCACCAGAGCCTGCTCGGCGCCACCTGGACGGGCGGCCCGCACCTCACCGCGCTCGGCGAGGTCTGGCACGACGGACTCGCCAGCGCGTCGGTGGCGCGCCGCAACGTCTACACCCGGCTCGCCTGGGAGCACGGGGCGTGGCAGCTCTCGGCCGACGTGCTCTGGCAGCCAGCGGACGGCGGGCGTGTCGCCGGTGCCGGGCTGCGCTGGCAAGGCGACCAGTGGCGCGCCGAGGCCGTGTGGCGGGTGTTCGCTGGTCCGGCCAGCGCCGCGCTGCGCCACACGCCCTTGCGCCAGACCGGCGCCGTGGCCCTGACGCGCAGTTTCTGACCCGCCAAGCCTGCTACAACGCCGTCCATGACACTCCGCCCGGCTTCCCTGCACGACTGGCCCGCCACGGTCTTGCGCCATACCCTGCTCACGCTCGGTCTGGCCTTCGCGATCTCGCTCGCGCTGACGCTGATCGGCCACGGGCGCTTCCTCGACAACCTCGTCTACTCGCTCGCCATCGGGGTGCTGTGCGAGCTGATGCTGGACGGTGGGCGGCTGCTGGTGGCCGGGGTCATCCGCCGCCGATCGCCCGGCAATGCCGCCGCAGGCCAGGGCTGGCCCGGCTGGGGCTGGATGGGCGCATGCATTGCGGTGGGCGTGCCGGTCGCCTACCTCGGCGGTCACGCCTTGGGCGACTGGATCACCGGCTACCGCTCCGACCTCGACAACTGGCGGCCCAACGCCGCGATGCTGCTGGTGTCGCTGGCGCTCGGGCTGGCCGCGACCTTCTTCTTCAAGTCCCAGGGCGAACTGGCCGCCAGCCGGGCCGAGGCCGAATCCGCCCTGCGCACCGCGGCCGAACACCGGCTGAAGCTGCTGGAAAGCCAACTGGAGCCGCACATGCTGTTCAACACGCTGGCCAACCTGCGGGTGCTGATCGCCCTCGATCCGCCACAGGCGCAGGCCATGCTGGACCACCTGATCGCCTTCCTGCGCAGCACGCTGCAAGGCTCGCGCAGCACCACCCATCCGCTGCACACCGAATTCGACCGCCTGCGCGCCTACCTGGCCCTGATGACCGTGCGAATGGGCGAGCGGCTGCAGACCGAATTCGTGCTGCCGCCGGACCTCGCGGCGGTACCGGTGCCGGCGCTGCTGCTACAGCCCTTGGTCGAAAACGCGGTTCGCCATGGGCTGGAACCCGCGGTCGAGGGCGGCGTCCTGCGGATCAGCGCCAGCCGCATCGACGGCGCCCACGGCGCACGGCTGCGGCTGGAGGTCTTCGACAGCGGGGCCGGGCCGGGCGTGGCCGCCGTGTCCTGCGGCGCGGGTTTCGGCCTGACGCAGGTACGCGAGCGGCTGTCCGCACTCCACGGCGCCGACGCCAGCTTCGGCCTGACCCGCACCGACACGGCCGACGGCACCCCGGCCGGCACCCTGGCGCGCATCGAACTGCCCTTCCCCACCGACGCCACCGCACCGACCCCATGACCCCACGCACCGCCCTGATCGCCGAAGACGAACCGCTGCTGGCGGCACACCTGCGTGCCGAACTGGCCGCGGTCTGGCCCGAACTGTCGATCGTGGCCCTGACCACCAACGGCGTGCAGGCGCTGGACCGGACGCTCGCGCTGCGGCCGGACGTGTGCTTCCTCGACATCCGGATGCCGGGCCTGACCGGGCTGGAGGTGGCGCGCGCGCTGGCCGAAGACTGGCCAGCCGATCCGGGCGCGCCGTTCCCCCTGCTCGTGTTCGTGACCGCCTATGACCAGCACGCCGTCCAAGCGTTCGAGCTGCAGGCGGTGGACTACCTGCTCAAGCCGCTGAACCCCGGGCGGTTACAGAGTTGTTGCCAGCGGTTGCAGCAGCAGCTCAGCCGCCGCGACGCCACCCACCGCCCCGGCGAGGGCGATCTGCTGGCCGTCGCGCGCCAACTGCAAGCGCTGCTCGCCACGCCCGGCGCCGCCCGACCAGAAGGCAAGCCAGCCCATCTGGACTACCTCACCGTCCAGACCGGGCACACCGTGGAGATGGTGCCGGTGGACGATGTCGTCTATTTCGAGGCGGCGGACAAATACGTCCGCGTGCTGACCGCCGACCGGGAACATCTGATCCGGATGTCCCTGCGCGAGTTAATCACTCAAATTGACGAACGACGGTTCTGGCAGATTCACCGCAGCATTCTGGTGCAGACACGCTGCATTTCCCGGGCGGTGCGCGATGAGCAGGGCAAGCTCAGCGTGATACTCCGCCAGCGCAGCGAGACCTTGCCGGTGAGCCGGGTGTATGCGCATTTGTTCAAGGGAATCTGAGTTGACCCGAGCTGGCTCTAATTGAACAAAACGCCATTGGCGCCTTGACGGTGCATGGCGGGAGTGTGCCCGCAGTGTGCGCAGCGACTCAGAAGCGGCACCGCTCCTGCACGGCGCGCTGCAGTTCGACCAGCTCGTCCAGCACTTCCATCGCAAAACCGCGCCGGCCAGGGCGGGCACTTATCAGCAATTGATCAAAATAAACACTCACTGCTTCGTCATCACCCCAGATGATCGAGAATTTGTTCACGATATGCGGGTGTCGTTTGGCAGTGATGAGCGGGCGGATCGTCACCGACAGGGATTGCAGCCAGCGAGCGCCATGCCCGTTGAGGCGCTCCGCGGTGAGCAGCGGTGCGGCGGAATGCTGAAAGCCAGTGTGTTCCGACCGGGTAATTGCCGGCGCATGGGAAAACCCGGTCGTTGACAGACCGGGCAGCGGTGTGGCGTTGATATTCGTGCGTACGCTGAAGAGATTAGACTTTTGCATGGCGACCCCCAAGAATTGAACCTTCGGGGACATTGTGCATTGCGTAACGACTTGTGCAGACGTGTATGGCTTCAAAAATGCCGACTGTGCCACGAGATTTGTGGTTTCGGTGCTTCTTTCGGCGCTTCGTGGGGTACGCCGAAACTCAGGTCTCTCCGACCGCAAGGCCGAATATTTCAGGCTCACCCGATGAGCCTGACCGCGGAGCGATCGGCGCAGAGGCTCCCAAGCCGCGACTGGCGGATACAGGGCGGCCTCGTCGGCAGGATCGGGCATCGGTATTTCGGATTCGCAGAACATATTTGCCACAATTCAATCATGGTCATGTCAAGGTGTAACGTCATGTTAGGGCGTTACCGGCAGCCGACCATCCACGTTTCACGGGGGTGCGACGGCCACCAAGGGCAGGACTTGCAGATCCGGCGCCGGGCCTCGGGCGGCAGACCCCCATCGCTACAATCGTTCGATCCCTACCGTCCGGCACCACGCCTCGGCGGCCGACCCTTTCACGCACCAGCCCTCCCGCCTCTGACATGAGCGACGCGAACAAGACCTCAGCCGATGGCGCCGCCGTCGAGCACAAGACCAGCAACTTCCTGCGTGCCATCATCGAGCGCGACCTGGCCCAAGGCACCTGCGCAAGCATCCGCACCCGTTTCCCGCCCGAGCCGAACGGCTACCTGCACATCGGCCACGCCAAGAGCATCTGCCTGAACTTCGGGCTGGCGCGCGACTACGGCGGCGTCTGCCACATGCGCTTCGACGACACCAATCCCGAGAAGGAGGAGAAAGAGTACGTGGATTCCATCCTCGACGCGGTGCAGTGGCTCGGCTTCGGCTGGGAGGCGAACGGGCAGTCGCACCTCTACTACGCGAGTGACTACTTCGACTTCATGTACCGCGCCGCCGAGGCCCTGATCACCCACGGCCACGCCTACGTGGACGAACAGACGCCCGAGGAAATGCGCGCCAACCGGGGTGACTTCGTGCATCCCGGCAAGGACAGCCTCTTCCGCAGCCGCACGCCCGAGCAGAATCTGGCCCGCCTGCGCGAGATGCGCGACGGTGTCCACGCCGACGGGGCGATGGTGTTGCGCGCCAGGATCGACATGGCCAGCCCGAACATCAACCTGCGCGACCCGGCCATCTACCGCATCCGCCGCGCCACGCACCACAACACGGGCGACCGCTGGTGCATCTACCCGATGTACACCTTCGCGCACCC
>JBEEMX010000050.1:0-11825 GCA_041192465.1 Pseudomonadota bacterium
TGTCCGGCCACATGTACCCGGTGGACACCGGCAGCGCAGACGACGCGGTGTTTCTGCCGATGGCCTGCTCCTGGGGTTGGGCGACCTGGGAGCGGGCCTGGCACCGCTTCGATCCGGACATGCGCGACTACCAGATCCTGGCGGCGCAACCGGGGTTGCGCCGCCAGTTCGACGTGGACGGAGCCTTTCCCTACTTCTCGATCCTGAAGCGCCAGCGCGCCGGCAAGGCTGACTCGTGGTTCATCCGCTGGTACCTGAGTCTGTTCATGAGCGGCGGCATGACGCTGTACCCGCGCCACAGCCTCGTGCGCAATGCAGGGTTCGACGGCACGGGCGTGCATTGCGGTGCGGGCGGCTCGCCGTATGACACGCAGGGCGCAATGCCCCACCAGCCGCTGACCCGGTTGCCCGATGCTGGGCATGTGGACGCCCATGCGCTAGCTCGGGTGCGCACTTTTCTCGCCGCGAAGAACACCGTCTGGCAACGGGCCCGACGGCGCCTGCACGCGCTCAGTGTGCCTCGTCCCAGTTGAGCCCGACACCCACCTCGGCCAGCAGCGGTACCTTCAGCGCAGCGACCCCCGCCATCAGCCGCGGGATCGCCTCACGCGCCCAGTCCAGCTCCGCCTCCGGCACCTCCAGCACCAATTCATCGTGGACCTGCATCACCATGCGGGTCGCGCGGCCCTCGGCGTCGAGCGCCCCCTGCACGGCGATCATCGCCAGCTTGATCAGGTCGGACGCCGTGCCCTGCATCGGCGCATTGATCGCCTGGCGTTCCGCCGCAGCCTTGCGCGGGCCGCTGCCGCCCTGGATGTCGATCAGCGTGATGCGGCGGCCGAACAGCGTCTCGACGTAGCCCTGTGCGCCGGCCAGCAGCCGCGTCTCGTCCATGTAGCGTTTGACGCCGGGGTAGCGGGTGAAGTAGCGGTCGATGTAGTCCCGCGCCGCCTTGACCTCGATCCCCAGGCTCTGTGCCAGCCCGAAGGCGCCCATGCCGTAGATCAGCCCGAAGTTGATGGTCTTGGCATAACGACGCTGCTCGGAACTCACCTCCGCCAGCGGCACGCCGAACACCTCGCTCGCGGTCGCCCGGTGAACGTCATGCCCTTCCGCGAAGGCCCGCAGCAGGGCCGGGTCGTCCGACAGGTGCGCCATGATGCGCAGCTCGATCTGCGAGTAGTCGGCGCTCACCAGCCGGTGGCCGGGCGGCGCGATGAAGGCTTCGCGGACGCGGCGACCTTCCGCCGTGCGGATGGGGATGTTCTGCAGGTTCGGCTCGTTGCTCGCCAGCCGCCCGGTCACGGCCACCGCCTGCGCGTAGTTGGTGTGGATGCGGCCGGTCACCGCGTTGACCATCAGCGGCAGCTTGTCGGTGTAGGTGCTCTTGAGCTTGGCGAGGCCGCGGTATTCGAGCAGGCAGGCCGGCAGCGGGTAGTCGGCGGCGAGTTCCTGCAGCACTTCCTCATCGGTGCTCGGCGCGCCTGAGGCCGTCTTCTTCTTCACCGGCAGGCCCTGCTTGACGAACAGGATCTCGCCGAGCTGCTTCGGGCTGCCCAGGTTGAAGGGCTGTCCGGCGAGTTCATGCGCCTTGGCTTCGAGCACGACGAGGCGCTCGGCCAGTTCCTGGCTCTGGCGCGCCAGCACCGCCGAGTCGATCAGCACGCCGTGCCGCTCGATGCGCACCAGCACGGCGGCGGTCGGCATCTCGATCTGTTCGTAGACGTGGCGCATCCCAGCGTGGTCGGGCGCGGTCAGGTCGGGCCACAGGGTCTGGTGGACCTGCATCGTCATCTCGCTGTCCTCGCCCGAATAACGCGAGGCGCGCTCGACATCGACCTGGCTGAACGGGATCTGGTGCGCCCCCTTGCCGCACAGATCCTCGTAGCTCAGCCCGCTGCGGCCGAGGTGGCGCTGGGCGAGGCTCTCCAGCCCGTGCGGCTTGTGGGCTTCGAGCACGTAGCTTTCGAGCATCGTGTCGTGGGTGTAACCGCGCACGGTGATGCCGTGGTTGGCGAAGACGTGGGTGTCGTACTTGATGTTCTGGCCGAGCTTGGCGGCGCCCGCGTCTGCGAGCCACGGCTTCAGCAGCGCCAGCACCTCGTCCAGCGGCAACTGTTCCGGCGCGCCCGCGTAGTCGTGCGCCAGCGGGAGGTAACACGCCTCCTCTGCCCGCACGGCGAAGCTCAGGCCGACGATCCGGGCGCGCATCGGGTCGAGCGAGTCGGTCTCGGTGTCGAGCGCCACGAGTTCGGCCGTGCGGATCGTCGCCAGCCAGCCGTCCAGCGCCTCGCGGGTCAGCACCGTGTCATAGCGGCCCGCACCGACCGGTGCGCCGGTGTCGGCCGCCTCGGTGTCGCCGGGCGTCTCGGCGAACAGGTCGTCCATGTGCCCGATCGGCTTCGGCGCGTTGGCCTGGGCGGCTGCTTGCAAGGCCGCGTTCGCCACCGCCAGCAGCTCCTTCTCCAGCTCGAAGCGCCAGCTCTTGAAGCCGTAGCGCACGTAGAAGTCCAGCAGCCCCGGCTTGTCGAGCGGCCGCAGCGCCAGCGTGTCCATCACCGGCCAGTCGGCGATGTGCGGCGCGAGGTCGCAGTCGAGCTTCACCGTGATGAGCTTGCGGCCCATCGGCAGCCAGTCGAGCGCCTTGCGCAGGTTCTCGCCCGCCACGCCCTTGATCGACGCCGACGCGGCCATCACGCCCTCCAGCGAGTCGTGTTCGGCCAGCCACTTCACCGCCGTCTTCGGGCCGACCTTCTCGACGCCGGGCACGTTGTCCACCGCGTCGCCGACGAGCGTCAGGTAGTCGATGATCCGCTCGGGCGGCACGCCGAACTTGGCCACCACGCCGGGGATGTCCAGCGTCTCGTTGGTCATCGTGTTGATGAGCGTGACGTGTTCGTTGACGAGCTGCGCCAGATCCTTGTCACCGGTGGAGACGACCACGCGGTGCCCCCGCTCGACCGCCACCTGGCACAGCGTGCCGATCGCGTCGTCCGCCTCGATCCCCGGCACTTCGAGCACCGGCCAGCCCATCAGCCGCACGACCTCGTGGATCGGCTCGATCTGCAGCCGCAGGTCGTCGGGCATCGGCGGGCGGTGCGCCTTGTACTGGTCGTACCACGCATTGCGGAAGGTTGGCCCCTTCGCGTCGAAGACACAGACTGCGTGCTCGGACGGGATCTGCTCGCGCAGCCGGCGCAGCATGTTGATCAGCCCGTAGATCGCCCCGGTCGGCGCACCCTCGGCATTGCGCAGGTCGGGCATCGCGTGGAAAGCGCGGTAGAGGTAGCTCGAACCGTCCACCAGCAGCAGCGTGGGGCGGTCGGCGGGTGCGGGTGCGGGTGCGGGGATAGCGGCGGCGGGCGTGTTCATGGCGGGATTGTCGGCGATCCCCCACAGCGTGCCACCTACAATGCCAAGCTCATCACGCCGCCCTTCTTGCCCCTCTTTTGTCCTGTTGCCGATGGCTGTTTTCACTGAAGTGTCCCTCGACGCGGCCAACGCGCTCGTCGATCGTCTGGGTCTGGGATCGGTCACCGCGCTGCGCGGCATTGCCTCCGGCATCGAGAACACCAATTACTTCGTCACCACCGACCGCGACCAGCAGTGGGTGCTGACGCTGTTCGAGCGGCTGACATTCGCGCAGTTGCCGTTCTACCTGCACCTGATGAAACACCTGGCCGCCGCCGGCATCCCGGTGCCCGATCCGCAGGCGGACGCGACCGGCGAGATCCTGCACACCGTCTGCGGCAAGCCGGCGGCGCTGGTCAACAAGCTCTCCGGCGGCCACCAGCTCGCGCCGTCGATCTGGCACTGCCAGCAGGTCGGCCAGATGCTCGCCCGCATGCACCTCGCCGGCCGCGACTATCCGCGCCACCAGCCCAACCTGCGCGGGCTGGACTGGTGGGCCGAGACGGTGCCGGTGGTCGTCCCCCACATGGACGTGGACGCCCGCCGCCTGATCGAGGACGAACTCGCCTTCCAGCAGCATGTGGCCGAGACCGCCGCCTACCAGACCCTGCCGCGTGGCCCGGTCCACGCCGACCTGTTCCGCGACAACGTGATGTTCGACGGCCTGCCGGGGCACGAGAAGCTCACCGGCTTCTTCGACTTCTACTTCGCTGGCGTCGATGCGTGGCTGTTCGACCTCGCGGTGTGCCTGAACGACTGGTGCATCGACCTCGACAGCGGCCGCCTCGACGAACAACGCGCCAGCGCCATGGTCGCCGCTTATGACACCGAATGCCCGATGAGTGCGGATGAACTGCGCCTGCTGCCGGCGATGCTGCGCGCCGGGGCGCTGCGATTCTGGACTTCGCGCCTGTGGGACTTCCACCTGCCCCGCGAGGCCAGCATGCTCAAGCCACACGATCCGACCCACTTCGAGCGCGTGCTGCGCGAGCGGGTGGCCAACCCGTGGCACTGGATGCGCTGACCCAACAACGATGAAAACACCATGAAACTCCGCGTAGCAACGCCCCGGGACGGCCTGCAATGGATGCTCAGCGGCGTGCGGCTGGCGCGCCAGCAGACGCTCGGGCTGGCCGGCCTGTTCGGCATGATGGTGTTCGGGCTGGCGCTGTTCCTGGGTCTGCCCTGGATCGGGCCGGTGCTGGTGGCCATGCTGCTGCCGGCGCTGACCGCCGGCTGGGTAGAGGCCACCACCGCGGTGCAGGCGGGCGGGCGCCCCCTGCCCTCGCACCTGATCGGGCCGCTGCGCTCGGCAGCCCGGCCGGCGCTGCTGCAGCTGGGTGGGCTGAACGCGCTCGCGTCCTTCGTCCTGCTGCTGCTGGCCGATGCCCTCGATCCCGGCATGGCCGACGCCTGGACCGTGATGCGCGACAGCGAAACCACGGCTGAAGCGACCCTCGACGCCATCGGCGCGCTGCAGCAGGGCATGGTGCTGCGCGCTGTGCTGCTGCTGCCGCTGGTGCTGACGATCTGGCATGCGCCGATCATCATCGTGCGCACGGGTGCCGGTCTGGGCAAAGCCTTGTTTGTCAGCGCCACCGCAAGCTGGCGCAACCTCGGTGCCTTCGTCGTCTACGGCGTGTGCTGGGTGCTGGCCGATCTGGTGCTGTCGCTGCTGCTGGCCGGGCTGCTGGCCGCGCTCGGGCTGGGGCAGGCGGCGATGCTGCTGGTGCTTCCCGGCGCGATGATTTTCTCGGGCGCGTTCTATGCGTCGCTGAAGGCCAGCGTGGACGGGTGCATCGACTTCGAGGACGGAGCCATGAAGGCCATGGACCATGGCATCCAGTAAGTCAGGTACCGGGCGCATCGTCGCCCTCCTCCTCGTTGGCACGCTGACCTTCCTCGTCATTGCGCTGGTCGCCCCGTGGATCTGGCAGACCTTCCGTGGCGCGGGTGCGCCAGTGGCAATGGCCGCGGCCCCTCTGGCCGGCCTGCCGTGGCAGATCGAGCGCCGCCCGGATGGCAGCAGTCTGGTCTTCGGCCTCGACCTCGGCCACGGCACGCTGCAGCACGCCGCCAACCGCTGGCCGGACGAGACGCTGCAGCTCGCGCTGGTGCGGGATGCACGGGGCGGCTTCGCGCTGGAAGGCTATCTGGAGAACATCCGCGCCGGCTACGTACAGGGCAAGATGGTGCTGACGGGCACGGCCGACGCCGTCACGCTCCAGACCTGGGCCGAGCGCACCCCCCACCGCGAGCCGCAGCCCAGCGGCACCTGGCGCCTGTCGCTGGCGCCGCAGGACCAGGCCGCCGCACGCGCCATGCCACTGGCGGGACTGGTGTTCCTGCCGGCGGCCCGCTTCGACGAGACCACCGCAGTCGAACGCTTCGGCCCAGCATCCGAGCGCCTGACCACCCCGGACGGCACGGTCCACCTGCTCTACCCCGAGCAGGGTGTGGTGATCGCGCTCGATCCGCAAGAGCGGGCCAAACCGGTGCTGCAATACGTGCCACCGTCAGCGTTCGACCGGCTGCGCGCACCGCTCAAGCGTTGACGCACAGCGCACCTCCGCATCGCCATCGCCACACCACCTCACCACGGCCCACACACCGCCATGTCACTCTTCGATTCCTTCTCTGGCTCTGGCTCTGGCGCAGGTTCAGGCTTCAACGCCAACGCGGGGACGCCCTCGGTGCAGACCGGCGCCCCGACCGCGATGGACGCGATCGACTACGAGATCAAGGGCGCCGAGATGCAATTCGTCGAGATCGAACTCGATCCCGGCGAAGCGGCCATCGGCGAGGCCGGCAGCATGATGTTCATGGAAAGCGGCATCGGCATGGACACCGTCTTCGGCGACGGCGGCAAGCAGGCCAGCGGCGGCTTCATGGGCAAGCTGCTCGGCGCAGGCAAGCGGCTGATCACCGGCGAATCGCTGTTCACCACCGTCTACACCAACCACGCCGGCGCCAAGCAGCGCGTGGCCTTTGCCGCGCCCTACCCCGGCAAGATCCTGCCGATGGACCTGCGCCAGCTTGGCGGCACGCTGATCTGCCAGAAGGATGCCTTCCTGTGCGCGGCGCGTGGCGTCTCGCTGGGCATCCACTTCCAGCAGAAGCTGTCGGTGGGTTTCTTCGGCGGCGAGGGCTTCATCATGCAGAAGCTCGAAGGCGACGGGCTGGCCTTCGTGCATGCCGGCGGCAGCATCCTGCGACGCGAACTGCGGGCAGGCGAGACCTTGCTGATCGACACGGGCTGCATCGTCGCGCTGACGCCAAACGTCAACTTCGAGATCCAGTACGTCGGCAAGATCAAGACCGCCCTGTTCGGCGGCGAGGGCCTGTTCTTCGCCAAGGTCACCGGCCCGGGCACGGTGTGGATGCAGAGCCTGCCGTTCTCGCGTCTGGCCAGCCGCATCTTCGCAGCGGCGCCGCAGAACGGCGGCTCGCGCGAAGAAGGCTCGGTCCTGGGCGGCGGGTTGCTCGGCGGCAGCCTGCTGGGGGGCATGCTCGGCGGCGGGGACGACTGACGCACCGACCGAACAGGTTCAGCGCACGACCAGCACCGGCACGGTGCTGTGCGTCAACACCTTCTGCGTCTCGCTGCCCAGCAGCAGCGCCGCCATGCCCCGGCGGCCATGCGAGGCCATCACGATCAGGTCGGCGCCCTGCGCCTTGCCATAGTCGATCACGGCCTCCCACGGATGCACGGCCTCGACCGTCGCGGCCGTGCATGCGACGCCGCTGGCCGCACACAGTGCCTTCACCCGCTCGATGTGCTTGCTGGCGATGCGGTCCTGCGCATCGAAGAACTCCTGCGGCGGGATGGGCTGCATCTCGGAGATTGCGCTGTAGGGGAATGGCTCCTTGACGGCGAGCGTCACGAGCCTGGCATCAAGGGTCTTGGCCAGCGTGATGGCGGTGTCCACCGCCTTGGCGGTGATCTCGGAACCATCGGTCGGAACCAGAATGCATGTGTACATGGTGTACCTCCTGAAGAGGCCCCATGATGCGCGCCCGCCTTGGCACCGACTTGATGAACGTCAAGCAAGGCCGCGGCTCCGGGTTCAGCCCCGCGCCACCGGCCGGCGCCCGTCGCGGCACCATTCACTCCACGAACCGGCATAGAGCGCACCCGCCGGCAGCCCGGCCACCTCCATCGCCAGCAGGTTGTGGCAAGCCGTGACGCCGGAACCGCACTGGTGTACCACCTCGCCAGCTCCCAGCAGCGGCGCGAACCCGGCACGCAAGGTCTCGGGCGGCAGGAAGCGGCTTTCCGCGCCGAGGTTGGTACTGAACGGCCGGTTCAGCGCACCGGGAATGTGGCCGGCCACAGGGTCGAGCGGCTCGATATCTCCTCGGAAACGCTCCGGCGCACGGGCGTCGATCAGCGTGACGCGGCCGAGTTGCGCCTGCAGCGTATCCGCGGTCATCACCAGCCGGCCCGGCTCGGCCGACAGCGGATACGTCGCGGCCGGCACCGGGGCTTCGACATTCCCCGTTTCCAGCGCACCACCCGCCGCGGTCCAGGCCGCAACGCCACCATCGAGCACCGCCACTGCACCGTGGCCGATCCAGCGCAGCATCCACCAGACACGCGCCGCGAACATGCCGCCTTGTGCGTCATACACCACCACGGGCGTCTGCGACGTGATGCCCAACCGCGCCACAGTGGTGGCAAAGTGCGTCCGCGTCGGCAGCGGATGGCGCCCGCCGCACAGTGCCGGCGCCCCGCCCTTGGCGCTCAGATCACGGTCCAGATGCACGTACTGCGCACCGGGCAGGTGACCGCCCAGGAACGCCTCGGTGCCGGCCTCGGGCTTCGCGAGGTCAAAGCGGGTATCCAGCACACACACGCCACCCGCACGGACACGGGCGAGGAGTTCTTCGGCACGGATCAGGGGCGCAGGGAGGGTCGTCATGAAGGTCACTCCATCAGGTTTCAAGGTCAGGCGGCAGGGTGTCCTGCGCATTCTGGCGCGGCCCGGTGCCATGGCGCAGCCGGGTGGCAGTGATGCCCGCGCCGACCACCAGCACCATGCCCAGCAGCGCCAGCGGATGCACCGGATCATCGAACAGCAACACCCCGAAGCCGAACGCGAACGCGATGCCCAGGTACTGCAGGCTCGCGTTCACCAGCGGCCGACCGATGGCGAAGGCGCGGGTCATCGCCAGTTGGGCTGCCGTGGCGAACACGCCCACCCCGAGCACCAGTGCTGCCCCACGCAGGTCATGGCCTGCACCCGACCCGCCCTGCAGCCCTGCCAGCACCGACCCGACCAGCAGCCCGGACAGCGAGAAATAGAACACCACCCGCGTCTCCGGCTCGCCCGCGCGGCCCAGCGCGGTGATCTGCAGGTACGCCAGGGCCGACAGCATCCCCGAGCCGAAGCCCACCACCCCGTACCAGAGCTGGTCGCGGTCAATGCTCGGCCGCAGAATGGCGGCGACACCCACGAAGCCCACCAGGACGGTGGCAATCAGCTTCGGGTTGATCTTCGCGCCGCCCATGAGCACCGAGCCGCCGATCAGGAACATGGCCATCCAGATGGGCGACAGGTAGTTCAGCGTCATCGCAGTGGCCAGCGGCAGTCCGCTGATGGCGTAGAACCACAGGCACAGCGACGACACGCCGACGATGCTGCGCCACAGGTGCATCCACGGCACGGTGGTGCGCAGGGTCTCGCGCCGCACCCGCAGCAGCACCACCATCGTCACCGCCCCGATCAGACCGCGGTACATCACGATCTCGCCGGTGGAGAACTGCGTGCTGGCAAGCTTGACGCACACGCCCATCAGCGCAAAGAGAAACGAGGCAAGAACCATCAGCACAGGAGCAGTCATGCCCCGATGCTAATGGCATGGCGGCTCAGTCCCGAAAGTCCATCGCCCGCCGGTACCACTCGTGGAAGTGCTGCATACCGTCTTCCATCGGGCTCTGGTAGGGGCCGACCTCGTTGTCGCCGCGCAGCATCAGCGCCTTGCGGCCCGCGTCCATGCGCTCGCCGATCTCGTCGTCCTCGATGCAGGTTTCCATGTAGGCGGCCTTCTGTGCCTCCACATAGTCGCGCTCGAAGGCAGCGATCTCTTCCGGGTAATAGAACTCCACGGTGTTGAGCGTCTTCGTCGGACTGATCGGGTGCAGGGTGGACACGGTGAGCACGTTCGGATACCACTCGACCATCACGCCCGGGTAGCAAGTCAACCAGATCGCGCCGTGCTTCGGAGGCACACCGTTCTGGTACTTCAGCACCTGCGCGTGCCAGCGTTCATACGTCGCCGAGCCGGACTTGCCCAGCGCCTTGCCCGCCCCCTGCGCCACGCCGACGGTCTGCACCGAGTAGTCGCGCCCCATCTCCCAGCGCAGGTCGTCGCAGGTCACGAAGTTGCCCAGCCCCGGATGGAACGGCCCGACGTGGTAGTCCTCCAGGTAGACCTCGATGAAGGTCTTCCAGTTGTAGTCGCACTCGTGCTGCACGGCGTGGTCGAAGACATAGCCCTCGAAGCTCAGGTCATGGCGTGGCCCCATGCCGGCCAGATCGGCGGCCACGTCACGGCCACCGTCTGTCCGCTCGAAGACCATGCCGTTCCAGACCTGCACCGGGTAGTTGCGCAGGTTCAGGCACGGGTCTTCCTTGAAGTGCGGCGCGCCGATCAACTGCCCTTGCAGGTCGTAGGTCCAGCGGTGCAGCGGGCACACGACGTTGCTGCCGGTGTGGCCGCGGCCCTTGAGCATCACGGCCTGCCGGTGGCGGCAGACGTTGGAGACCAGCTCGATGCCGTTCTGGGTGCGGATGAGCGCACGCCCCTCGCCCTCGTGCGCGAGCGCATGGTAGTCGCCGACCTCGGGCACCATCAACGCGTGCCCGACGTAGCGCGCACCGGAGGGGAAGATGCGGCGCATCTCCCGGTCGAAGAGGGCCTGGTCGAAGTAACTCGTGACCGGCAATTGAGTGTGGCTGCGGTGAAGAGCGTCGCGTGTGATGCTCAGGTCGGACATGATCCCCAGGATCTCCAAAAATCCATGTCGAACCACCACCCCATGTTCTGGCCCCAACCAAGGGCGTTTGCCATGTCGAAGGCAAGGGGTTTGCGGCACAGGACAGGTGCCGCAGCGGGCCGGGGTGGGCGGACGCCCAAGGCGAACCGCGGATTTTAGCCCGAACCCGCGCAAGCGCCCCGCGCGCGCTGGAACGTGAAGTATTTCCGAACAAGTTGTCCGCGCGGTACAACGGAGGACCGCGGTAGAACGACGCCTTCAGTCGCTCTGTGGCGCCGCAGCATGTACAGGACGGAACATTCCATCCCCTTCAAGCCCCCTACAATCGAAGAATTTTTCCGACGCCATGCCCCAGAGCGCCTCCGACACCCCTTCCCGCGAGCCCGCCAGCTACGAGAGTGCGCTGGCCGAACTTGATCGCCTCGTGCAGGCGCTCGAATCCGCGCAATTGCCGCTCGATGCGTTACTGGACAGTTACCGCCGTGGTGCGCAGTTGCTCGGCCACTGCCGCAGCCAGCTGGATGCGGTGGAGCAGCAGGTGAAGGTACTGGATGGCGGTCAGCTCCAACCCTGGAACGATCCCACATGACGCGCACGGCCTTCGATGCCTGGATGCACACGCAACTCGAAGCGGTCGAGGTCGCGCTCGGTGCCCATGTCCGCGCCGATGCCCCCGCCGGTCTCGGTCTTGCCATGCGCTACGGCGTGCTCGATGGCGGCAAGCGCCTGCGCCCGCTGCTGGTGCTGGCGGCAACGCAAGCCGTCGATGGCCACGCCGAGGCGGCGATGCGCGCGGCCTGCGCGGTCGAGCTGATCCACGCCTACTCGCTCATCCACGACGACATGCCCTGCATGGACAACGACGTGCTGCGCCGCGGCAAGCCGACCGTGCATGTGCAGTTCGGCGAAGCCCGTGCGATGCTGGCTGGCGACGCCATGCAGGCGCTGGCCTTCGAGGTGCTCACACCCCCATCCACGGACGGCGAGGTCGTGCCCGATGCCTTGCAGGCCCGCCTGTGCCGCCTGCTGGCCCGTGCCTCTGGCGTCGAAGGCATGGCGGGCGGTCAGGCGATCGATCTGGCCAGCGTCGGCAAGCCGCTGACCGAAACCGAATTGCTCGACATGCACGCGCGCAAGACCGGTGCATTGCTGCAGACCAGCGTGCTGATGGGTGCGGCTTGCGGCACCCCATCGGCTGCCGCTTGGCAAGCCCTGTCGGACTACGGCGCCGCCCTGGGCGTGGCTTTCCAGGTAGTCGATGACATCCTGGACGTGACCCAGGACTCCGATGTCCTCGGCAAGACTGCCGGCAAGGACGCCGACCAGAACAAGCCCACCTACGTCTCGCTGCTCGGGCTCGGCGGTGCGCGCGAACGCGCCGCCACCCTGCACGCCCGAGCCCTGTCCGCCCTGT
>JBEEMX010000051.1:0-11762 GCA_041192465.1 Pseudomonadota bacterium
GGCATGACGAGCGAGATCGTCGGCTGCCACGACCACCCGCGTATCCGCTGGCGCTGCACCTCGTCCGGCAGGCGCGCGGGTGTCTCGACCTCGCGGATCCAGTCGGCGTACTGCACCAGATCGGCGCCGCGTGGCTCGAACAGCGCGGTGTAGTCGCTCCAGAGCGTGTCCAGATCCAGTGGCGCCTCTGCGGACTGCGCGCTGCGGTAACGGGGATGGCGTGCATGCAGCTTGTCGAGCATGCGCTGGCGGGCAAAGGTGTCGGTGACCCGGGCCAACCGGAAATGCGTGACCTCGAATTCACCGGCGCAAGCCATCGGGTCGAAGCGGATACGGGCGCCGTGCAGCAGGTGGACGAGCCGCTTGGCGAGCACCTCCGAGCGCAGCGGCAGACCGGCGGAGCGGGTTTCGTTTTCGCCCGCTGTGCCGTCGTTGAGGTAGAGGCGAGCCACGGCGCGCGCGGTCGGCAGCCGCAAGCGCACTTCGAGCATGTACCAACCGGCCGGCACCGGGTGGGGCAGACGCAGTTGCGGATCGGTGCCGGTGGCCCGGTAGCGGTGCTGTTCGCCCTCCATGCGGACGAGGTCATGGGCAGGCAGCAGATCGTCCCGACCATGCCGCAGGCGCAGGCGCCGCACCGCGCTCGTCACGCGCTGACCCGCGCGGTCCAGCCAGACGGGCATGGGCAGGCGACGGCGCGGATTGATCCAGAGCGGTTCCACCTTCAGCCCGGACAGCCGGAACCGGCCCGGCCGGTCCAGCGGATCCAGTCGCCAAGCCAGGCAGGGCAGGGGCGAATCGCACTCGCCTTGCCAGGTGCCGTCGGCCGCGCGCCGCAGCGGCACGCTCAGTGCGTCGGCAAAGCCGCTGCCGGTGTTCAGGTACACAGCGGGCGTGACCAGACCGTCTTCGGCCTCGATCGACACCGTGACGCGAAACGCCCCTCGGTGTCGCGGCGGGGCAAAGCGCAGTTGCGGATCATCGCCCAGGGCGCGCATTGGCCATTGGATATCGTCGGTCAGCTCGATGTCGCGCAACTGTCGCAGGCCCAGTGCCTGCAGCGGATCGGATGGCGCCATGGGGTGGGCTTTCGGCAGAGGTCAGAGCGCCAGCAGCACTTTGGCCGCCACGGCGATCTGGTAGAGGATTTGCGTGATGCCGCGGGTGATCTCGATGCGCTTGGTGTCGATCTTGGGCAGCACCATGATCTCGTCGCCCGGCTGGACAGTGGCCGATTCGGTCGCGGCCACGACGCTGCCATCCTGGTGCAACACGATCAGGCGCGACTGGTCGGCGCCCTGGTTGAAGCCGCCGACCTTCTGGACGTAGTCGGTGACCCGGGCCTTGGCATCGTGGACCACGGCGTTGGGGAACAGCACCTCGCCGCTGACCAGCACCAGGCTGCTGCGCTCGGGGATGCGGATGATGTCGCCGTCTTCCAGTGTCGCGTTCCGGGCCGCGTCGGACTGGTCCAGCACGACCTGACCGCGCGGCTGCACGGCGGCGGCCCGCTCGATGAACTTCAGGATGAGTTCGGCCTCGCGGGTGCGCAGTGCGGCTTCCTCGCTGGTGGCGCTGCGGGCGGTGAGTGCGTAGGTTTCCAGGCTGCGCAGCGAGGTGTCGAGCGACTCGCGCTGGCGGGTGGCGACCGAGCGGCGGTAGAGCTGCAGCGCCGGCAGATTGGCTTGCGGCAGAGGGCGAACCCGTGCCAATGCATCACCGAGCGTCGCACCGTAGGGCAGTACCTGCGTGCGCTCGCCCTGGTGCGCGCCTTCGATGCGCACGAGGATGGTGCCGGGGGCCTTGTCCGAGGTGAAGGTGATTTCGTCGCCATCCTCGATGCGGATCTCCGCGGCGTCGGCCAGCGCGTGGTACTCGCTGCGGCTGGTGGCGCCCACCTTGCGCACGATGCTGAGGTGGGTGGCACCGGGCTTCGGGCGGGCCAGAGCGATCAGCTCGCGCGCCGCCATGGTGGCCTGCGCCAACTCGAACACATAGGGGTTGAACGCCTCACCGCCTACCTTGACGGCGTACTGGCGCGGGTGCGCGACGACTGTGTCACCGTCCTGGAACTGGATGTGCTCGATCTGACCCTCCATCAGGAAACGATAGAGGTTGAACCGGGTGCGCAAGCGCCCGGCGCGCAGCACATCCACTTGCAGGTAGCTGCCGCGTTCGGCGTCGATGCCGCCGGCCTGGTCGAGGTAGTACAGCACCGAGTTCGATGACACGCCGTTGTACAGGCCCGGCTGGCGCACATAGCCTGTGACATACACCTTCACCGGCTGGGCGGTGTCGAGGCTGGCGTAGCTGCTGACGTTGGCGCGGTAGACCCGCTTGACATGCTGCTGCAGTTGCTCGTTCAGCTCGCCGTTGCGCACGCCCTGGACGCGGATCGGCCCGAGGCTGGGCAGGAAGATGTTGCCCTGCGCATCGACGCCCTGTGTCAGGTCCATCGCGAAGGCACCCCACATGCGCACGCTGACCCGGTCCCCGACGGCGATCTGGTAGTCCGGATTGAACCCGGTGAAGGACTGGTTGCCGAAGCGGCCGTTGAACATCTGCGCGCCGAAGACGGGCGATGTGATGGGCGCGTTGGGCGTGATGGGTGTTACCGATGTGACGGGCACGGCCGTTGCCGCGGTGTGCGCGTTGTGGGCAGCTTGTGCGGAGACAGGGCCGGTCACGCCCAGCCAGCACAGGCTGCACAGCGCGAGGGACTGAAGTAGGCGTTTCATCGTGGTGCAGTTCCCGGATCAGTCGCGGTGTTCGCGGACGGTGGCGATGGCCAGATGCGCGATGCCGAACACCACCAGGCACAACAGCAGCAGCGTCGAGAGTTCGTAGAGGCGGCGCGGGAACTCGGCCGTCTGCGGTCGGGTGGGGGGTTCGATGACGACCAGGCTCTTCACCTTGCGGCTGGCTTCGATGCGGGTGGCTTCCACGGCGGTGAGTGCGCTGCGGTAGGCGCCGTCGGCCAGCGCCGCGCGGGTCTTGATGTCGTGGAAGGTGACGGCCAGGCGGTTCAATCCTTCGCCACCTGCGGTGCTGCCGTTGGTGGTTGCGCTCTGCGTTTCGCGGCCCACTTGCTGCCGGATGGCGGCCAGCTCGGCCTTGAGCGTGACGAGGTCGGGCGCGTCCTCGTTCAGGAAGGCCCGCTTGGTCGCCAGCTCGGCTTCGAGCTTGGTGAGGCGCCCGCGCAACTCGGCGGCGCGTTGACCGGTGGCCTGGGCGTCGGCCTGCGGATCGAGCATGCGGTGGCGGGTCTGGAACTCGACCAGCGTGCGCTGGGTGCTGGTGAGCTGTTCTTCGGCGCGCTGCAGTTCGCCCTTGGCGAAGGCGAGCTGCTCGTCGGCGATGCGGTGCGAGATGTCGTTGACGAAGGCCTCGGCCTCGCGCAGCAGGGCCTGGTTGATGCGTTGCACCTGGTCGGGGTCGAAGCCCTGCACGCGCACGCTCAACAGGCCGCTGACCTCGTCCAGCGCGATCTCGACCCGCCGTCGCCAGTACTCCAGCAACTGTTCCTGGCTGGCGTCCGGCCAGAGGCGGTGGAGGAGGTCGGTGTGCGCCGATTCGTAGTGCTGCCGGAGCTTCAATTCCGCGTCCAGGCGCAGCAGTAGGCCCTGCGAGTGCAGGTATTCGCGCAGGTAGCGTGTGTCCTCCTGCGACATGGCCGCCGCACCAGGCAGCAGCATCGCCAGCCCGTTGACCGAGGAGGCTTCATGGCCGGCGCGGCGCACCGTGAGGACGGTCGTGCTGACGTAGCGGTCACTCGCCAGGAGGCTGTAATAGAGGGCCGCCAGCAGCATCGGCAGTCCGATGGTGAGGAGGGCCAGCCAGTGCTGGCGCCCGAGGGTGTGCAGGCGGCTCATGCGGCGACGGCCTCGCGTGGCGTGGTGACAGGCCGTGCAGCGGCGGGCGGTTTCTGGTAAGCCGCAATGCCTTCCTTGACATCCTGGTAGACGGTGGCCGAGCCGGGCCGCAGCAGCACCACCACGTTGCACAGCCGCGCAATCTCCCCCATGTTGTGGCTGGTGTAGATGACGTTGGACCGGTTCAGCCGCTCCTGCAGCAGGTCCTGGCTCTTTTGGCGGAAGGCGGCATCACCCACCGCCGTCACTTCGTCGATCAGGTAGAGATCGAACTCGAAAGCCATCGCCAGCCCGAAGGTCAGCCGCGAGCGCATGCCCGAGGAATAGGTTTTCACCGGCATGTCGAAGGCATCGCCGATTTCGGCAAAGTCCTGCACGAAGGCCACCTTCTCGCGCATTTCCTCGCTGGTCGCGGCGTGGATGCGGCAGACGAAGCGCACGTTGTCGCGGCCGGTCAGCGAGCCTTGAAATCCACCCGCCAGCCCGATCGGCCAGGACACGCGCCGGTCGGTGACGATGCGGCCGCTGTCGAGGTGTTCCAGCCCGCCGAGCAGGCGCATCAGCGTGGACTTGCCGGCGCCGTTCGGACCGATCAGGCCGGCGTTGCAGCCGTCCGGAATCGACAGATTGAAGTCGCGGAAGATGGTGCGTCGGCCGAGGCGGCTCGGGTAGCTCTTGGTGACTTCGATGAGGTCAAGCATGCGGATTCTGCGGGTTCAGCCCATCTGTAGCCGGTAGCGGCGGGCGCGGTAGAGCGCGAGGGCGGCCAGCACCGAGCCCAGTGCCCAGGTGATCGGCAGGGACCACCCGACGTGCGGACTGGCCTGGTAGAGCGGGCCGATCAAGGCGCTGCGCAGGAGTTCGAGCAGGTGGGCAATCGGGTTGTAGAGAAAGGCGACCTGCAGCCCGATCGGCAGATTGCCCAGCGGGATCAGCGCGCCGGAGCTGACGTAGATCGGCAGAAAGAGCATGGACACCAGGCCGCGCAGGCGGTTGAGCGGCGGTGCGGTGCCGACGGCCATCAACAGCCCCAGTGCCCCGCCGGTGATGGCCAGCAGCACGGTGGCTGCACACAGTTCGAGCGGGCGGTGCGGCAGCACCGGGTGGCCGGCCCAGCCCAGTGCGGCCAGACAGCCGCCCATCACGGCGCAGAACACCAGCAGCTCGACCACGCCGCGGGCGATCACTGCGTCGATTGGCTGCACCTGCCGGTAGGCGAACAGGCCCTGGTTGGCGTCGATCGCCTCCATCAGGCGCAGCACCAGTGACTTGAAAAGCAGGAAGGGCATCTGGCCGCTGACCAGAAAGAGCAGTGTGTCCACCCCGCCGATGGTCTGCGCCCGCATGGCGCCGTAGACCGCCAGCATGCCCAGCGTGTTGAGCAGCGGCTCACCGATCACCCACACCGCGCCGCCCCAGCGGCCATCGAGCCGTGTCTTCAGTTCGCGCAGCGATAGCGCAAACACGACGCTGCGCATCACCGCCCAACTGCTGCGCCGCGGGGGCTTGGACGTCAGGCCGGTGGTGCTGTCATCGAGGGTCTGGGTGGGCATGGCGCCATGCTAGGCGGCCTCCGCCAAAACTTAAGTGCGAAAAAAGCGCAGGTTTCCAGCCATGTCGGCCTGTGTTCCGGGTCTGGTGCGCGCAGGGGTGGCTCCCTACGCTTGAGACATCGTGAACTAACACCGAAAGTCTGACCGATATGGCGCATGGCACTTCAAATTTACCGCGACGCTTGTGGATCGGTGCGGTCTGCACGCTGGTCGGCTGGGTGTCGTGCGCCAGTGCGGCACAGACACAGGAGCCGGCGCAGGCGCAGTGGCTGCTGCACACCGGTGGCCTGTCTCACCATTTCGAGCCGACCCAGGCGGCTGGCCGCCAGTGGAATGAGCAGCATCCTGGCCTGGGCCTGGAGCGCCGCGAGACGGACCGCGCCGACTGGCATTGGCGCCAGTCGGCGGGCCTTGTGCAGGACTCGCGCAGTGTCTGGGGTGGCTATGCGGGGGCGTCGCTGATGAAGGAGTGGCGTGTACCGGGCGCTGTCAGCCTTGGCATGGGCCTGGGGGCCTTCGCGTTCTACCGGTCCGTGAGCTGGAGCGGGCGGCGGGCCTGGGTGCCGGCTGTTCTGCCGACCCTGTCGTTGGGCCTGCTGGACGACCGGCTGGGTGTCAACCTGATGGTGGTGCCGCCGGTCGGAGCCAATGGGGACAGCCGGCCGGCGCTGGTGTTTCTGCAGATGACGTACCGGATGCAGTGACCGCCGTGTCAGCGGTGGTTCAAGGCGCAGGTTCCTTGATCGCCTCGACCTGCACCAGCAGCCGGACCTCGTCGCTGACCAGTCCGGACGCCAGCGTCATGCCGAAGGCCGCCCGCGACAGCGTCGCCTCGAAATCGCCGCCGCAGACCTCCCGGCGGAACAGCAGGTTCAACCCGCACTTCCAGCGCCGGGCCGTGAGCGTCAGCGGCTGGCTCTGGCCGCGCAGCGTGAGTTCGCCGTGGACCTGGCGGGGCACATCGCCTTCAAACGTCGCGCGCCGGGCCACGAACCAGGCTTGCGGGTACTGCGTGACATCCAGCACCTGCGCACCGCGCAGCACGCCGTCGAAGGCGACGTTGCCGACGCTCACCGAGGCGGTGGCCACCGTGAAGCCCAGGTCGATCACGCTGGTCACGCGGTCATAGGCGATGCTGCCCTCGATCCTGTCGAAGCGTCCGCGGGTCGTGGAGGTGCCCATGTGCAGCACTTCCCAATGCACGAAGGTGTGGGTCGGGTCGAGCTGGTAGCGGCTGGGCGGCGCCGCTGGTGCGGTCTGGGCAAGTGTCGAGGGCTGGACGACCAGCGCGCAGCACAGCGTGAGCAGGACGGGCAAGGCAGACATCGGCGGACTTTCGGGGTGGGCGACGCGGTCGGGAGACGGTGAAGTATCGGTTTCACCGCACTGCGCTAGGATCATCGGGTCTTTTCACGGGAGATCCCGCCCATGGCCGCTGCCAGCCTCATCGCCTTGCTCGACGACATCGCCACCGTGCTGGACGATGTGGCCGTGCTGACCAAGGTTGCGGCCAAGCAGACGGCTGGTGTCCTCGGCGACGATCTGGCGCTGAATGCGCAGCAGGTGACGGGTGTGTCCGCGGACCGCGAATTGCCGGTGGTGTGGGCGGTGGCCAAGGGCTCTTTCCTCAACAAGGCGATCCTGGTGCCGGTAGCGCTGCTCATCAGTGTCTTTGCGCCGTGGCTGATCACGCCGCTGTTGATGGTGGGCGGTGCCTACCTGTGTTTCGAGGGTTTCGAGAAGCTGGCCCACCGGTTTCTGCACAGTGCCCAAGAGGATGAGGCCCACCACACCGAGCTGACGCAGGCGCTGGCCGATCCGACGATCGACCTCGTCGCCTTCGAGCGCGACAAGATCCGTGGCGCGATCCGCACCGACTTCATCCTGTCGGGCGAGATCATCGCCATCACGCTGGGCGCGGTGGCCGGGGCGCCAACGCCCACGCAGTTCGCGGTGCTCGCTGGCGTGGCGGTGCTGATGACGGCTGGGGTGTACGGCTTCGTCGCAGGCATCGTCAAGCTCGATGACCTGGGGCTTTACCTCGTGCGCACTGGCCGCGGTCTGTCCGCCTGGATCGGCCAGGGCCTGTTGCGGGCGGCGCCCGTGCTGATGCGGGTGCTGGCGGTGGCTGGTACTGCGGCGATGTTTCTGGTGGGCGGCGGCATCCTGACCCACGGCATTCCGGCGGTCCACCACCACATCGCAGACTGTACGCAGCACGCCATCGCGCTGGGGGGCATCGGCGAGGCACTGCTGCCCGTGCTGGTCAATGGTGTGGCGGGCGTGCTGGCCGGCGCCGCCGTGCTCGGTGTCTGGACGCTGATTCGCCGGGTGTCCAACCGTGTCTCAGGCCCCTGAGCGTGTTGGGATGTGGGTCTCGAACCACGCCTTGAGCGTCTGCGGGCTGGCGATGCACAGGCCGTGGCGGTGCGAGAGTTCCTCGGCCTGCAGTTCGGTCAAGTCGCTGGCACAGAGCAGGTAATGTTCCGGCGCGATGCCGAGGCGGTCGCGCACATGGACCAGGCGATCGATGTACGGGATGACCTCGCCGGTGCGGCACTGCACGCACAGCGGTGTGCCTTGTCCGACCAGGAACACCAGATCCAGCGCATGCCCCTCGTCCTTCGGCCACGACAGGCTCACGTCGCGCGCCACCGAAAATTCCACGCCTGCACTCACCAGATGGCGCAAACCGAGCATGAAGCTGTACCAGTCGAGCCAGCCGCCATCAAAGAAGCGCCGCACGGCGTCAGCCTTTTGCAGCGACAGGCGCACGACCTGATCGCCGTCCTGGTGCAGGTACTTCGACAGGAAGCCACTCTCGCTCAGCGTCCGGCAGAAATCGTTGAGTGTCTTGACCTCGGTCGGGGTGCGCTTGCCGAGGTCGATGTTGATGAAGCTGTAGTCCTGCTTCTGCGCGGCACGGATGCGCTCGACGATCTCGTGCAACTGCGGGTAGTGGGCGCCGATGTTGGCCGAAACCTCATCGAAATGGCCCGAGGTTTCCAGCGAACGCGGATCGAGATCCACTGCCACGCCCGCCTGCCGGAACCAGTCCAGCACCGGGGCGACCTGCACGCGGCTGCAGAAGTGGTCCGTGTTGCGGGTGTCGAAATCCATCGGCAGCGTGTGCCCGGTCGGGGCGGTGTCACCGGTAACCGCTTCTCCCGCATGCAGGCGCAGGCGCTCGATTTCCGCCTTGGCCTCGCTCAACTCGCGCCGCGTGGCGAAGTAGCGGTCGAGCATCGTGCGCATGAAGGCCACGGTTGGATAGACCTGGTTGTCGGTGCCGCAGGCGGGGCAGGCGGAGGTGGAGCCAATCTGGTCATCGGCGGGCTCGGACAGGTGCCCGCATCGGTTGCATCGGTATAGGGCCATGGTATTCGTTAGCTGGGCTCGCCGGATTATGCGCTGCAGGCCACCTGCCGGGATCGGGGACACTGCGGGGCATGAACACTCCACGACTGTTGCTGGCCCCCATGGAGGGGCTGCTGGACTGCACCCTGCGAGATCTGCTGACCCGCGCGGGCGGTATCGAACGCTGTGTTGGCGAATTCATCCGCGTGACCGACACGCTGCTGCCAGACCGCTTGTTTCACCGCATCCTGCCGGAATTGCGGAACGGCGGGCGCACGCCTGCGGGGGTGCCGGTGCGTGCGCAGTTGCTTGGCTCCGATCCGGCCTGTCTGGCTGACAACGCGGCACGCCTGGCTGCACTTGGCCCCGCCGGGATCGATCTGAACTTCGGCTGCCCTGCCAAGACGGTCAACCGACACCGCGGCGGTGCCGCGCTGCTCGACGAGCCGGAGCTGATGGGGCGGATCGTGGCGGCGGTGCGGGCCGCGGTGCCGGCGCACATGCCGGTGTCGGCCAAGATGCGGCTCGGTGTGAACGACGACAGCCGGGCGGCGGACTGCGCGCGTGCAGTTGCCGAAGCCGGTGCCTGCGAGTTGGTCATCCATGCCCGGACCCGTGATCAGGGTTACCGACCGCCGGCGTACTGGGCACGGATCGCCGAGGTGCGCGCCGAAGTCCCGGGTTTGCCGATCGTTGCCAATGGCGAGATCTGGACCGTGGCCGATGCGCGCCGTTGTCAGGCCGAGTCCGGCTGCGACACGCTGATGCTGGGGCGTGGACAGGTGGCCGATCCGGGGCTGGCGCTGGCGATTCTCAGTGACGGGCGGCAGGGGATGGCGTGGCCTGCCGTGTTGTACCTGTTGCGTGATTTCTGGGCGTGCGTTGACCAGCAGTTCGAGCCCCGCTACCGCGCCGGGCGGCTCAAGCAGTGGCTGCAACTGCTGCGGCAGCGCCACCCGGAGGCAGCAGAGGCCCACATGCGACTTCGTACGGTCAACGACCCCGTGGCGCTGGCGCTGGGGCTGTTCGGCAGGGACTTCGATCAGGCCGCGGGGCGGTCTTCCTCGAAACGGGAGGGCGCACCAGCGTTTTCGGTCAGCGCCGGGGCATAGGCCGCTTCGTAGCCGAGATCCAGCCGGGTGCTATCGACGCCGTTCGAGCGCGACCGGCCCGCGCCGTTCGCTGCACCCAGCCAGCGGCTGAGCCGGTGCAACAGTGGTAGCTGCGGAGAATGGAGCGTGTGGCGTTCTGACATGGTCCGGGCTTCCTTGACTCGTGTACTGAGGCTTCTTGCCGATCTGTTCTGACAGCTTGAGTATATTTTGTACCCAGAGTTCCACAACGTGAGCAGGAATATCCTTAACTTGAACGATGTATTCTTGGATGCGACTGAATGCGAGAAAAACTGGTTTGTAAATCAAGTAGTTTGATTTAGTTTTAATTCATCAGGAGTGATTAATTACTGCGATCCAATTCGAAAAATCACGATTATGTGTGAAAATTGGTAACAAGTAGAACCAATCCCTCTGTGCCCGGGAAATGATGTGTCAATGTCAGATCGAGGGGGTCGCCCATGTGGAGTCGAATCAAGTCCGGGCTGGGTGCAGCATGGATCGCGATGGTGTCCTGTGCCTGGATGGTGCCGCTGGCGATGGCCGGTGACCGCCTGCTGGCCTATCTGAACGACGATCTCGCGCGGCTGCACTTCAAGTCGGCCGCCACGACGGGCGTGCCCAGCCTGCTCGACATCAACGAGTCGCCCAACATCACGGCCGCACGGGTGCTGCTGCTGGTCTCGGTGCTGCTGCTGGGGGTGGCTGTGGTGTTCTGGAGCCTGCGGCTGCACCGCAGCCTGCGCTCGGAGGCGGACCAGGCCGAGGGATTGCGTTGTCGGCTGCGGGACCGCGAGCGTGCGCTGGAACAGCAGTTCCAGCAGTTGGAGGCCCAGATACTGCGCGGGCGTGATGCCTTGCTGGGCGAATATGGACGCATCGCCGAAACCACATCGCCGGTGTCCGTTGCCGCGGTATTCGACACCCGCTTCGAGCGGCTGGAAAGCCTGCTCGCCCACCACCTGGACGCGATGGACCGCCGACTCGGCGCGGTGGAAGGGGTGTTGCGCACCAGTGGCGAGCAGTTGGCACACCAGTTTGTCGATCTGCGCGAGCGGGTGGTGCAGGTGCAGTCGGTGAATGCCTCCAACTTCGGCGATCTGGCTTCAGCGCCAGTGCCGCTGGGCACGGTGATCGGCGACAACGCCCGGCTGCGCGACATCGTGCTCAATTTGACGCACCTGCAGGAGGATCTGCGCCTGGAGCGGCGCCAGCTCCGCAAGCAGTTGCAGAGCCTGCCGGACGCCGCCCGGCAGACCGGCGTGTGAGCCTTATTTCCAGCCGTCCTTCAGCCCTGTGATCTTGTTGAACACAGGGTGGTCGGGTGCGTGGTCACGCCGATCGGCAACGAAGTAGCCGAAGCGTTCGAACTGGAACTTCGCGTCCGGGGCCGCCTGCGCCAGTGATGGCTCGACATAGGCGGTGACCGTGCGGATGCTGGCCGGGTTCAGGCTGGCCTTGAAGTCCTTGCCACCGGCGTCGGGCTGCGGGTCGGTGAACAGGCGGTCGTACAGACGCACCTCCGCCGCCACGCCATCCGCCACGCTGACCCAGGTGATGGCCGCCTTGACCTTGACGGCGTCCGCGCCCGGCGTGCCGCTCTTGGTGTCGGGCACCACGGTGGCGTGTACGGCGGTGATGCGGCCATCGGCGTCCTTCTCGCCGCCGGTGCATTCGACGACGTAGCCGCCCTTGAGCCGCACCTTGTTGCCGGGGAACAGCCGCTTGTAGCCCTTGGGTGCGACTTCCTCGAAATCCTCGCGCTCGATCCACACCTCGCGGCCGATCACGAACTGGCGCGCGGCCGGCGCTGGCTGGCCCTCAGGCGGATGGGGCAGTGCGGGCAGCGTGCAGGCTTCGAGATGCCC
>JBEEMX010000052.1:0-11711 GCA_041192465.1 Pseudomonadota bacterium
CACCGGGCACCACACCGACACCCAGGCGTGCGACGCATCGGCGCCGATCAGCCGCGGCTGGCCTGGCGGCGGGTGGGTCAGCAGGTAGCCGCTGACGTAGCGCGCCGCCAGTCCGATCGAACGCATCGCGCCGATCATGACGTGGGCGAAGTCCTGACAAACGCCCTGCCGCTGCGCCAGAGCTTCCGGGGCCCGGGTGTTGACCGAGGTGGCCAGCGGCTGGTAGGTGAAGTGCCGGAAGATGAGGTGCATCATCGCCAGCGCACCGACCAGCAACGGCGTGCCGGGCCGGAAGACCCTTGTGGCGAAGCGCGCCAGCGAAGCCTCGCGGGGGGCATAGGCCGAGCCGAGCGTGAACTCCACCGCCTCGTCGAAACCGGCACCGGGCCGGTAGCGCAGCCGCGCCGCCACCGCTTCCCACGGCGGACTGCTCTCCGGACGCAGCCGGGGCAGCGGGTCGATCTCGGTCACGAAGCGCGACACCACCAGCAACTGCGCATGCACCCGCGCGTGCGAAAAGCTCACCCGGTGGTTGCCCCAGGGATCGACGCTCTGGTGCAGGCCCCCGTCCGGCGGCGGCGTGACCGACAGCTCCCAGCTGCGCACCCGCTGCAGCGGGGTGTCACGCGGGCGCAGGTGGCCGAGGTGGTGGGCAAGTTCGACCGGCGCGTCGTAGGCGTAGCCGGTTTCGTGGAGCACACGCAGCGTCACTGCCATACGGTACGGTCGGCTGGCCCCACATGCGAGAACAGGTGGCGGCTGATTTCATTGGACAAACCCAGCACGGCCGTGCAGCAGGTCTGCAGCGCGTCGAGCAAGGTGGTGTGACGCCCGTCGGCATCGCGGGTGCTGAGGGCCTCCAGCGACCAGTCTTCCGGGCGCGGCAGGGCCTGCACGATCTGTTCGGCCCAGGCGGGATCGTGGCGGGCGAGCTTGCGCAGCCGCTCCCGCAGGGTGCGGGCCACCCAGGCCAGCGAGCGCGGATTGTCGGTGTCGAGCACCAGCAGATGCAGCAGCGGCGGCACCTCGCGCCGGGCCTGGAAATGCGCCCGGTAGGTGATGGTCGAGTCGAACAGCCCGAGCAGCAGCGCGAACCCGTCGTCCGTCTCCGTCAGGCCGGCCTTGAACCCGGTGGCCAGCGCATTGGCGAGCATGTCGAGCCGCTCGATCTGGCGCGCCACGCTGAGCAGGCGCCAGCCGTCGTCGCGGGTCATGCGGTCGGTCTGGGCACCGGTGATCGCGGCCAGGTGCAGCGCCGCCTGGTTGAGCACGCCCAGCACGTCGCTGAGCGGCTCGTGCCCTTCGTGCGACTCGATGGCGGCGAGCTTGCGCGGGAACAGCTCGCTCAAGTCCTTGATCAGGCCCCAGTGCTCGGTGGACAGCCGCTCGCGCAGCGCCTCTGCACAGCCGCGCAAAGCCTGCAGATTGAAGGCGACGCTGGCCCCGGCGCGGGGGTCGCCCATGGCGTGGATCAGGCTGCGTTCGAAGACCCGCGCCGCCTGACCGGAGGGATGCGCCGGCAGTGGCACCGCCGCCGGGATCATGCCGTGGCGCACCAGGAGGCTGTGCATCACCTGGAGCACCCCCGTGCTGCCCGCAGGCAACGCCTCCAGCGTCAGGCGCGACAGCCGCACCGAGTTTTCCGCCCGCTCGGTGTAGCGGCCCAGCCAGAACAGATTCTCGGCGGCGCGGCTGGTGATGACGCGCCGCCAGTCCGCCAGCTCGGCCGGCTCCAGCGGCCGGGGCAGCAAGGTGGTGGGATCGACCTGGCCATCGGTCAGCACCCAGGTGTCGGTGCTGGCCGATCCCGCCTGCATGGACAGGTAGGCATCGGTGCCGCCGCTGCCGGAGCCTTCCCCGGCGCGCCGGTTGGCCACCCGGGTCAAGCCGCCGGGCAGCACGCACCAGCCGCCCGCGCCGTCCGACATGGCATAGACCCGCACGACCACGGGCCGCGGCTCCAGCCGGCCGGCGTGCCACACGGGCAGCTCCGACGGGCGGGCGGGGGCCATGAGCGTGTGCGCGGCCGGATCAGCGTCGATGCGGGCCTCCCATTGGCGCAGGGCATCGGCGTCCAGCTCGCTGGCCATCACGGGCGCGAAACTCGTCGTCATGGCGCTCGGAGAGAAGGTCGGCACGATCACGAACTCGCGCAGCTTGCGCCGGTTGGCCGCCCAGACGCTGGCCTCGCCGCACCACCAACTGGTGTGCGCCGGCAGCAGCAGCTCCTCGCCCAGCACCCGCTTGGCCACGCCCGGCCAGAAGGCACTCAAGCCCGGACTCTCCAGCACCCCCGCACCCGGCGCATTCGCCACCACCACCTCGCCCGCCCGCACCGCCTGCACCAGCCCCGGCACCCCCAGCGCCGAATCCCCGCGCAGCTCCAGCGGGTCAAGCCACTCGTCGTCCACCCGGCGCAGCAGCACATGCACGCGCTCCAGTCCGTGCAGCGTCTTCAGATACACCTTCTGGTGGCGCACCGTCAGGTCCGACCCTTCGACCAGCGTGACCCCCAGATAGCGGGCGAGGAAGACATGTTCGAAGTAGGTTTCGTTGCGCGGCCCTGGTGTCAGCAGCGCCACGCGCGAGCGTTCACCGGCCGGGCTGACGCGCAGCAAGCCGTCCATCAGCGCCCGGAAGGCCGAGGCCACGCGCTGCACCTTGAGTTCGCGGAAGGCTTCGGGGAACTGCTGGCCGATGACGAGGCGGTTCTCCAGCAGGTAGCCCAGGCCGGAGGGCGCCTGCGAGCGGTGGCCGACCACGCGCCACTGCCCGTCGGGCCGGCGCGCCAGATCGAAGGCCACCATCTGCAGCCAGTGCCCGCCCGCGGGTTTGACGCCGTGCATCGGCCGCAGGTACTGCGGATGCGCCAGCACCAGCGACGGGGGCAGGAAACCATCGTGCAGCAGATCCTGTGCCCCGTAGATGTCCGCCAGCACGGCATCCAGCAGCCGCGCCCGCTGCTTCACGCCCGCCTCGATGCGGGTCCACTCCTGCGGCGTGATCAGCAGCGGCAGCAGCTCCAGCGGCCAGGAGCGGGCGCTGTCCCCCCCTTCGGCGTAGACGTTGTAGGTCGCGCCATCCTCGCGCACGCGCCGCTGCACGCGGGCGAGGCGCGCGGCGAGATCCTGCCAGCCGGCGGTTCCGTTGACGTTGAAGAAGCGCGTCCACACGGGCGCCAGGTCGAGCGGACCCGCAGCGCCCGGCGCACCGGTCAGGAATCCGCGCAGTTCGTCACGGTGCCCTGGCGTACCGTGCAAGGCGGACGAGGCCGCCAGCACGGCAGCCTCGGGCGCTTCATCGGGAAGGAGACTCGATTGCATGGGCGCATCATGCCCCGAATCAGCGCGGCCTCAGCACAGCCTCAACTCCGGCGCAGGTCCAGCGTGAACGGGAACTCCAGACTGCGCTGCGCCACGCCCGGCACGACCTTGCCCGGGGTGTGGCCCATCGCGAAGAAGCGCGCCAGACGGCGGCTCTCGGCTTCGAACGAGTTGACCGGGAAGGTGTCGTGGTTGCGTCCGCCCGGATGCGCCACGTGGTACTGGCAGCCGCCCAGCGAACGGTGGTTCCAGGTGTCGATCAGGTCGAAGGTCAGCGGGGCGTGGACGCCGATGGTCGGGTGCAGCGCCGTCGGCGGTTGCCACGCGCGGTAACGCACACCGGCCACATACTCGCCGACCCGCCCGGTCGGCTGCAGCGCCAGCGGCTCGCCATTGACGGTGACGACGTGGCGCGGATCGACCAGCCCGGTGACCAGCACCTCGATGCGCTCCAGCGACGAATCGACATAGCGCACCGTGCCGCCGATCGCGCCCTCCTCGCCCATCACGTGCCACGGCTCCAGCGCACTGCGCAGCGTCAGGTGCACGCCCCGCGCCGACATCTCGCCCACCTTCGGGAAGCGGAACTCGAAGTGCGGCGCGAACCACGCCGCATCGAACGCATAGCCGTCCGCCTGCAGGTCAGCCATCACGTCGTCGAGGTCCATCTTCACGAACGTCGGCAGCAGGAAGCGGTCGTGCAGCTCCGTGCCCCAGCGCACCAGCGGCGCGCGGTACGGCTCTTTCCAGAACCGGGCGATCAGCGTGCGCAGCAGCAGTTGCTGGACGATCGACATGCGCGCATGCGGCGGCATCTCGAAGGCGCGCAGCTCCAGCAGGCCCAGCCGCCCCGTGGACGAATCCGGCGAATACAGCTTGTCGATGCAGAACTCGCTGCGGTGCGTGTTGCCGGTCACGTCGATCAGCACGTTGCGCAGCGTGCGGTCCACCAGCCACGGCGGCATGTCGGCGCCGTAGACCGCCTTGTTGCGCTCGATCTCGGCCAGCGCGATTTCCAGCTCGTAGACCTGGTCGTTGCGGGCCTCGTCGACCCGCGGGGCCTGGCTGGTCGGGCCGATGAACATGCCCGAGAACAGGTAGCTCAGGGACGGGTGGTTGTGCCAGTAGGTCAGCAGCGAGGCCAGCAGGTCCGGCCGGCGCAGGAACGGGGAATCCGCCGGGGTCGCGCCGCCCATGACCATGTGGTTGCCGCCGCCGGTGCCGGTGTGGCGGCCGTCGAGCATGAACTTCTCGGTGGACAGGCGGGTTTTCCAGGCGGCGTCGTAGAGGAACTCGGTCTGCGACACCAGATCGCGCCAACTGTGCGCCGGGTGGATGTTGACCTCGATGACGCCCGGGTCCGGCGTGACCTGCAGCACCGTCAGGCGGGGGTCGCGCGGCGGCGGGTAGCCTTCGAGGACGATCTGGACGCGCAGATCGGCGGCCGTGGCCTCGACCGCGGCGAGCAGGTCGAGGTAGTCCTCCAGGTGCGACAGCGGCGGCATGAAGACGTAGAGCACGCCGGTGGCCTGGCCCACGCCTTCCGCCTTCGGGCCATTGGCGCGGCGCGGATCACGGGCCTCGACGCACAGCGCGGTGCGGGTGATCCAGTGCGCGGATTCGAAACGCTGCGGATGGCGGGCCAGCTCCTCCGCGCTCAGACCCGACAGGGGCGACAGCGGAGCCGCGCGCGGCACGGCGCCCGGCCCATTCCCAGCCACCTCGGCACCGAAGACATCGCCGAACACGTAATCCCCTTCCGCCGGGCCACCACGCTGCAGCGCCACCGTGCCGCCTTCGGCGAAACCACCGCCGATGACATGCGCGGCGTACTGGCTGCGGACTTGGGACGACGGCGGCAGTGCGTCGCGCTGGGCGAAGGGATCGTGGTCGATCTGGAAGGGATAGTCCTTCTTCGCCACCCAGGGCAGCGAGTCCAGCGGCAGCCGATAGCCCATCGGCGAATCACCGGGGATCAGGTACATCCGCTCGTCGCGGAAGAACCACGGACCCGTCACCCAGCGCGGGCCGCTCAGGCCCGGCACGGCTTCGGGCTTGAGCGGCAGCACGTAGCCGATCGGCGCCTCCAGCCCCTGCGTGAAGACCCGGCGCAGGCGCACCCGCTCCAGCTCGTCCTCCAGCCGGCTGTCGAAGGGATCGACGTTGACCGGCAGGCGGCGCTCGCGCCACAGGTAGTACCAGGTGTCCTCGTGCCCGGTCTGGACGTAGTCGTCCGTCATGCCGAGCTTGGCGCTCAGGTGGCGGATGAACCGCTGCGCATCGGCGGCGGTGTACTGGTGCGGATCGCGCTCGTCGGCGAACAGCTCCGGGTTGTGCCAGCAGGGCTGACCATCCTTGCGCCAGTAGATCGACAAGGCCCAGCGCGGCAGTTGCTCGCCCGGGTACCACTTGCCCTGGCCGAAGTGCAGGAAACCGCCCTGCCCGTATTCGTCACGCAAGCGGCCAACCAGCTCCTGTGCGTACAGGCGCTTGGTCGGGCCGAGCGCATCGGTGTTCCATTCCGCGCCATCCCGGTCATCGACCGAGACAAACGTCGGCTCGCCCCCCATCGTCAGGCGCACATCGCCCGCCACCAGCTCGGCATCCACCGCCTCGCCCAGCGCCAGCATCGCGCCCCACTGGTCTTCGGTGTAAGGCTTGGTGACGCGCGGCGATTCCCAGATGCGGGTGACGCGCATCTCGTGCGTGAACGTGACCTCGCACTTGTCAACAGCGCCGCTGATCGGCGCCGCGCTCGACGGCTGCGGCGTGCAGGCCAGCGGGATGTGGCCTTCACCGGCCATCAGCCCGGAAGTGGGATCCAGACCGATCCAGCCCCCGCCGGGCAGGTAGACCTCGCACCAGGCGTGCAGGTCGGTGAAATCGACCTCGGTGCCGCTCGGGCCGTCGAGGGCCTTCACGTCCGACTTCAACTGGATCAGGTAGCCCGAGACAAACCGCGCCGCCAGTCCCAGGTGGCGCAGTGTCTCCACCATCAGCCAGCCCGAGTCACGGCAGGAGCCCGACTTCAGCGTCAGCGTCTCTTCCGGCGTCTGCACGCCGGGTTCCAGCCGGATGCCGTACTGGATGTCGCCCTGCAGGCGCTGGTTGAGACCGACGAGGAAGTCGATCGTGCGGACTTCCTTGCGGTCGATCGAATCGACGAAGGCTTGCAGCGCCGGCGTGGCGGGCTCCGGAACCAGATACGGGGCCAGCTCCTGCTTCAGCCCGTCCTCGTAGACGAAGGGGTAGTTCTCGGCGCTCGGCTCCAGGAAGAAGTCGAACGGGTTGTAGACCGACATCTCGGCCACCAGATCGACGGTGACCTTGAAGTGGCGCGTCGGCTCGGGGAAGACGAGGCGGCCGAGGTAGTTCGAGAACGGGTCCTGCTGCCAGTTGATGAAGTGGGTCTCGGGCTCGACCCGCAGCGAGTACGACAGGATCGGCGTGCGGCAATGCGGCGCCGGACGCAGGCGCACGATCTGTGGCGCCAGGTTGACCAGGCGGTCGTAGGTGTAGTGGGTGACGTGACTGAGCGCGACGTGGATGGACACGGGAGAGTGCTTTCTGGATTCTTGTATCAGTGAACGGCCACGAGGAAATCGCGGCTGATGCCGGCCCCGAGGTCGCCGACGCGGTCGAGGAACTGCGTCAGGTAGGCGTGCAGGCCGGTCGACAGGATCTCGTCGATGCGGCCGAATTCCAGGTCCGCGTGCAGCCGACCCGCACGGCGCAGGGTCTCGGACGTGGCGTCGGGCGCCACGAGCTTCAGGTTGACGACGACTTCCTGGGTGCAGGCGGCCAGCGAGCGCGGCATGTCCTGCCGCAGGATGAGCAGCTCGGCCACCTTCTCCGGCTGGATCACGTTGCGGTAGACCTTGCGGTAGACCTCGAAGCCGGACACCGAGCGCAGGATCGCCGACCAGTGGTAGAAGTCGTATTCCTGATCACGCGCATCGGCGGCACCGTAGAAATCGCTCTCGACGGCGTGGAACTTGACGTCCAGCAGGCGGGCGGTGTTGTCGGCGCGTTCCAGGAAGGTGCCGATGCGGACGAAGTGCAGCGACTCGTCCTGCAGCATGGTGCCGACCTGCACGCCGCGCGAGAGGTGCGAGCGGAACTTGACCCACTCGAACAGCGCGCTCGGGTCGCGCTCGAAGGTGTTCTCGCGCAGCAGGCGGTTGAATTCGAGCCAGGTCTGGTTGGTGGTTTCCCAGACTTCGGTCGTCAGCGCGCCGCGCACCGCACGGGCGTTTTCCCGCGCCGCCCGCAGACAACTGAAGATCGACGACGGGTTGCGCTCGTCGCGGACCATGTAGTCCATGACGCTCTTGGCAGTGACTTCGCCGTAGCGGCGCTCGAAATCGCCGCTCAGCTCGGAGATGCTCAGCAAGCCGCGCCAGCCCAGCTCCGACACCGCCGTCGATTGCGGCAGCAGGGCGGTCTGGTAGTTCACGTCCAGCATCCGGGCGGTGTTTTCGGCGCGCTCCATGTAGCGCGACATCCAGAACAGGTGATCAGCAGTGCGTGACAGCATTTGGTGTAGTCCTCATCAATCCTCAAGCACCCAGGTGTCCTTGGTGCCACCGCCTTGCGACGAGTTGACCACCAGAGAGCCTTCCTTGAGGGCCACGCGGGTCAGGCCGCCCGGCACCATCTGCACCGTCTTGCCCGACAGCACGAAGGGTCGCAGATCGATGTGACGCGGTGCCACGCCCGATTCGACAAACGTCGGGCAGGTGGACAGACTCAGGGTGGGCTGCGCGATGTAGTTGCTCGGGTTGGCAACGAGCTGCTCGCGGAAAGCGGCAATCTCGGCCTTGGTGGACGCGGGGCCGACCAGCATGCCGTAACCGCCGGCGCCGTGTACTTCCTTGACCACCAGCTCGTGCAGGTGGTCGAGCACGTACTTGTAGTCGTCCTGCTCGCGGCAGAGGTAGGTCGGCACGTTGTTGAGGATCGGTTTCTCGCCCAGGTAGAACTCGATCATCTTGGGCACATAGGCGTAGATCGACTTGTCGTCCGCCACCCCGGTACCGACCGCGTTCGACAGCGTGACGTTGCCGGCCCGGTAGACCGACAGCAGCCCCGGACACCCCAGCGTCGTGTCCGGGCGGAACACCAGCGGATCGAGGAAATCGTCGTCCAGCCGGCGGTAGATCACGTCCACGCGCTTCGGGCCACGCGTGGTGCGCATGAAGACGAAGTTGTCCTTCACGAACAGGTCCTGGCCCTCGACCAGCTCGACGCCCATCTGCTGCGCCAGGAAGGCATGCTCGAAGTAGGCCGAGTTGTACATGCCGGGGGTCAGCACGACGACCGTCGGGTCGTTCACACCGTTCGGGGCGACCTCGCGCAGGGTCTCCAGCAGCAGGTCCGGGTAGTGCGCGACCGGGGCGACACGGTGCGCCGCGAACAGGTCCGGGAACAGCCGCATCATCATCTTGCGGTTTTCGAGCATGTAGCTCACGCCGCTGGGCACGCGCAGGTTGTCCTCCAGCACGTAGTAGTTGCCGCTGCCATCCGGATTGGCCGCCCGCACGATGTCGATGCCGGAGATGTGCGAGTAGACGCCGCCGGGCACGTCCACGCCGATCATCTCGGGGCGAAACTGCGCGTTGGAGAGGATCTGGTCGGCCGGCACGATGCCCGCCTTGACGATCTCCTGCCCGTGGTACACGTCGTGGATGAAGCGGTTGAGCGCCGTGACGCGCTGCTTCAGCCCCTTCTCCATCTCGCGCCATTCGTGGGCGGGAATGACCCGGGGGATCAGGTCGAACGGGATGAGCCGCTCGGTGCCTTCGCCGGAATCCTTGTCGCCGTAGACGGCAAACGTGATCCCGACCCTCCGGAAGATCATCTCCGCCTCTTCGCGCCGTGCATGCATCACCTCAGGCGGCTGCTGGGCCAGCCAGCGCGCATAGGTCCGATAGTGTTCCCGCACCGCAGCGCCAGGGGCAGCGGCATCGGTGGAATTCATTTCGTCGAACATCGGTCTCATGGGTGTGGTGGATCGTTGAGAACAGACTTAGCAATATCAGGGCCATCGACTGCGCGCGCCACGGGTTCGACCCGATGCCAGTAGCGGACACGCTGGTTGCGTGCGCACTCCTGTGTGCCGTCGGCACTGCGCCAGTGCCATGCACCACATTGGGGCGTCCGAACCACCGCGATGCCCTGTGCGTCGTAACGTGCCATCACCGCAGGTGCCGGATGCCCGTAGCGGTTGTGCCGCCCTGCCTGCACGATAGCCCAGGTCGGCCGCACTGATTTGAGAAAAAACAGCGTGGACGAGGATCCGCTGCCGTGGTGCGGCACCAGCAGTACATCGGCTTTCAGGCGCGCTGACTGGCGGATGACCAGGCGCAGTTCCTGGTCGATCCCGATGTCTCCGGTCAGCAGCGCCGCCCGCCCGCTCGCCGACTCCATCCGCAGCACGCACGACACCGCGTTGGGGCGCAGGACAGCGATCCCAAGCCGCTCATGGTCGGCAGCCTCGGGATGCAGCACCTCGAAGCGCACGCCGTCCCACACCCAGCGCGTGCCGGCGGTGCAACGCTGGTGCGGCGCGCGCTGGCGCAGCGGATGCCCCGGCTCCAGCGAACTCTGCACCAGCCCCACCGGCAGCGCCCGCAGCACTGCGTCCGCGCCACCGCTGTGGTCCGTGTCACGGTGGCTGACGATCAGTTGGTCGAGCGAGCGCACACCCAGCGCCTGCAGCAGCGGCACCAGCACACGTTCGCCGGCGTTGCCCGCCTCGCCGTGGCGGCCGTAGGCGGGGCCGGTGTCGTAGAGCAGGGCATGGCCGGACGTGCGCACGAGGACAGCGTTGCCCTGGCCGATGTCGGCGGCCAGCAGCTCGAACTCGCCCTGCGGCGGCAAGGGCAGCGCGGGCCACAGCATCGGCAGCAGCAGCGGCAAAGCCGCCAGTCGCTGCATCACCGGCAGGGGCGCCACCAGCAAGGCCGCAGCGGCAACGCCCAGAGCCTGCGCCCACCAGGGCACGGCGGGCAGATGAACGCTCGCCCAGGGCCACGCTGCCAGCGCCTGCAGCACCCGCATCAGGACATCGACCACCGGCAGCGCCCAGCCCCACAGCGGCGCGAACAGCAGCCCCAGCAGCGCCAGCGGCGTGATCAGCAGCGTCACCACCGGAATCGCCACCGCATTGGCCAGCAGCGAAACCAGCGACACCTGCTGGAAGAACAGCAGCGTCCACGGCGCCAGCCCGACCGTGACGACCCACTGCGTGCGCCAGAGGCTGCGCAATTCATGCAGCGCGTGCGCGCGCCAGCCGCGGCGCGGCGCCTTGTCGGACGGCGAACCGCCCAGCATCAACAGCCCCACCGCGACAAACGACAACCAGAACCCTGCCTGCAGCATCGCCCAGGGATCCCAGAGGGCGACACCCACCGCGGCCGCCAGCAGGATGCGCGCACCCGACCAGCGCCGCGCCCCGCTGCGCAAGCACACGACGATCGCCAGCATCAGCACCGTGCGCTGCGCCGGCACGCCCCAGCCCGCCAGCAGCGCATAGCAAACCGCCACCGCCAGCCCGCCCCAGCGCGCCACCACCGGCGCCGGCCGGACCAGCAGCCACCCACTGCGCAGCCGCCAGCACCGCCCGATCACCACCCCGCCCAGCCAGCCCAGCAACGTGACGTGCAGCCCGCTGATCGACACCAGATGCGCCACGCCCGTGGTGCGGAACACGGCCCAGTCCCCACGCTCGATCGCCGCCTGGTCACCCACACCGAGGGCGGCCAGCAGCCCCGCGGCAGGCGTGTCCCCCAACTGGCGGCGCAGGCGGTCGCGCAGATCCTGGCGCAGGCGGTCCACCAGTTCACGGCCGGTTTCCGCCAGCAGCTCGGCGCCCTGCACCGTGCCCACCGCCCCCACCCCGCGCTCGAACAGCGCCAGCGTCGTGTCAAACCCGTGCGGGTTGACCAGCCCGTCCGGCAAGCGCAGCCGCACCGACAGGCGCCACCGCTGGCCGGCGCGGGGCATGGTCTTCGCCGTGAAGCCGGCCGCCTCGCCTGCGGGATACCACGCCAGACTCAGGCGGGACGGTACGCCCTGGGGCGCCGGAGCGTCTGGACGGTCCACCTCCAGATCGAAGCGCACCCCGTCCGGCCGCCACACCGGCAAACCGGACACCACACCGGTGACGGACAGCGTCTGCCGCTCCAGCGCCGGGTCCAGCCGGTCGGCCAGCCGCTGCTCGGCGCGCCAATCGGTCAGCGACCCTGCGCACAAGGCCGCCGCCAGCAGGATCCACACCGCGGCCCGCCACCCTGCCGTCCAGCCGGCCGCCCGACCCGCCACCACCAAGCCCAGCGCCATGCTGACCGCCAGCCAGCGCCCATCCGAGCCGGCCAGCGTGGCCTG
>JBEEMX010000053.1:0-11662 GCA_041192465.1 Pseudomonadota bacterium
CCTCATGGACACGCCGCACGGTGATCGGCAGCATCCCCGGCTCGGCGGCGGTGCCCAGCTCGACCACGCCAAACGGCGCCGCCGCGAACTTCGCCAGCGGCGGCATCCCGCCCGTCGCCGTCTGCAGCGGGAACGCCGACGCATTCGCCAGCCCGCGGCCGGAAGCGTCGCGGAAGTCCTTGGGCAAGGTGATCTGGTAGCGCGTGCTTTCGTCCAGCGGCGCGGGGAAATCGATGACCTCGACCGTCGGCTCGGTCATCTCGCGGGCGAACTTCGGCGCCAGCGCAACGCCCTGCCCGTCCGCACGCACCAGCCGGATCTGCGCCGCCACGTCCCGCGCCACCGGCGCCGAAAACCGCACCTGCATCGGCCGCAGCGGGATGCACGGCGCCTCGGCCCGCTCGCGCTCGCAGGTGAACTCCGCCGTGAACCGCTCGCGCACCTCCCATTCGAAGCGGCGCGGCTGGCGCGTCAGCACCACCGGGTTGTTCGCTGCGGCAATGCCCGCGCCCCACACCAGCTTCACCCCGGCAGCAGGCGGCAACGGGCGCTGGCAGGTCAGGATAGCCACGCGCTCGGCGTCCTTGGCCGACACACCCTGGCTCTTGAGCAAGGCAGCGCGGGCCGCCCCGTCCACCCAGGTCACCGGCACCCGCTCGCCGATGCCCTGCACCTCGCACCACGCATTGCGCCGCACCGTCTCGGCAACCACCGGGCCGTTCAGGCGCAGCAGCCAATGCTGATCCTCCTCGACCTTGGCGCCCTCGTCCGGCTCGACCGACAGCACCGCCGGCCCGCCCGACGAGAAGCGGAATTCACGCGGCCCGTCGAGCGCCCCCGTCAGCGGCTTCCACGTCGGCGCGATCGTCACCTGACACGTCACGCCGGGCGGCAGCGAGTCGTTCAGGTCGTAGGCCCACTCGCGGTCGCTGATCCAGCGGCGGCTCCCGGCCGGCGCGGCGGCATTGGCGCCGAGTCCCTCGCAGCGCAGCGTCGCCGGATCGGGCAGCGCGGGCGAGCCGAACGGCACCACCGCCGTGTCGAAGCGCAGCCGGATCTGCACCGCCTCGGACACCTCGCCGCTCGGCGTGGCCTGCACCACACGGGCCGCCTGCGCCAACGGAGCGATCGCTCCACCCGCCAGCGCCAGCACCGCCACCGCCATCCAGCCCATCACCTGTTGCCTGCGCGTCCTGCCCATTACGGCCTCCTCTGTCGGAGCACGCAGTCTATGTCGCGCAGCCTCTGCTTCCGGTCGGGCCTCGGGGGTTCAGTGCTTGCCGAACTTCTGCTTGGCCGTTTCCGTGCAGAGCGCCTGCGGATCACCGACAAGGGTGTTGCACTGCTGGATCGCCACGGCGTAATCCGCGTCGCGCCGGACGGTGGCGGCGTCCTTCGACATGGTGTCCACCTTGGGCGGCATCGGCCACTTCTGCTTGGCGTCCTCGGAGCACACCGCCTGGTCGCTGCCCGACATCGCCTTGCATTTCTTCATCGCCGCGTAGTAATCGGCCGGGCGCTGGGGCCGTGTTCTGTCAGCGTGGCGGCGGCTGCGGGAGTCGGTCTTCCACTGCTGCTGGGCCGCCTCGGTACACAGCGCCCGTGGATCGCCCACCAGCGGAGCGCACTTCTTGATCGCAGCGTCATAGTCAGCGCGGGTCATCGGAGCGGCTTCGGCCACCGGCAGCAGCGCAGCGGCGACCAGCACGGCTGCGGCCAGGGTGAGGAGCTTGAGCTTGTTCATGGGGAGCCTTCTTTTCGCGTGGCAAAGACCGAGTATGGAAAGCCCCGGCCCCCCCACGACAGCGGACAGCGCCCCGATCGGCTGTAGGACGCTGGCTCAGCGCAGCGTCTCGGTCTCGAAGCCGACGATGTGGCGCGAGTCACGGCTGAACTCCACCGCCATGTCGAGTCATGTACTTCTGCTTGGCCGGCTTGCTCATCTGCCCAGCCGGCCTCGCCGCGCCATCACGGGCTGCTGGGGCCGGTTGTGCAACAAAGCCCATCGCTGCGCTCATCATAGAGGCCCGAACTGCCCCGGAAACACCCAAAGCAGCCCTCCCGTCATCACCAGATAGCGCAGAAATTTCCCTACCGCCATGTAGAGCAGACACGGCCAGAACGGCAGTTTCAACCACCCAGCCACCGCGCACAGCGGATCGCCCACCACCGGCAGCCAGCTCAGCAAGCACGCCTTGGCCCCGAAGCGGCGCAGGATGGTCAGCGCGCGGTGCTCGGCGGCGGCGTGGTGCGTGACGTGTTCATAGGCTTGTTCAGCGCCGTAGCCCATCCACCAGGTGATGGCACCGCCGATCGTGTTGCCAGCCGTCGCCACCAGCACGGCCGGCCAGAACAGTTCCGGGTTGAGCTTGACCAGCCCGAACACCGCCGGCTCCGAACCCAGCGGCAGCAGCGTCGCCGAGATCAGCGAGATGGTGAAGACCGTGCTGAGACCGAACTTCGGCAGCGCCAGCAGCAAGAGCAGTGAGTCGATCCAGGCTTCCATGCCGGGCATTCTGCTTGAGGTGGCCCGAAACGGCCGCCGCTATACTCCTGCCTCCTTTTTCAGCACCTCCCCCACCCTTTCCCGCCCCCCTCTCCCCATGCGCATCGGCTCCATTCATCTGCCGAATCGCCTGTTCGTCGCGCCCATGGCAGGCGTGACCGACCGGCCCTTCCGCCAGTTGTGCAAGCGACTGGGCGCGGGCTATGCCGTGAGCGAGATGGTGACCTCGCGCGCCGATCTGCGCGACAGCCTGAAGACCTCGCGGCGGCTGAACCACGACGGCGAGGTCGAGCCGATCGCCGTGCAGATCGCCGGCACCGATGGCGAGATGATGGCCGAGGCGACCCGCTACAACATCGACCGCGGCGCGCAGATCATCGACATCAACATGGGCTGCCCGGCCAAGAAGGTCTGCAACAAGTGGGCAGGCTCGGCGCTGATGCAGGACGAGACGCTCGCGCTGGACATCGTCGCCGCCGTGGTCGAGGCCGCCGCGCCGCACGGTGTGCCGGTCACGCTGAAGATGCGGACGGGCTGGTGCAACGAACAGAAGAACGCCGTGGCGATCGCGCTGGGCGCCGAGGCCCGTGGGGTCGCGATGGTCACGGTGCATGGCCGCACCCGCGAGCAGGGCTACCAGGGCGACGCCGAGTACGCCACGATCGCCGCCGTGAAGGCCGCGCTGCGCATCCCCGTCTGTGCGAACGGTGACATCACCAGCCCGCAGAAAGCCCGCGAAGTGCTCGCCGCGACCGGCGCCGACGCGCTGATGATCGGCCGCGCCGCGCAAGGCCGGCCATGGATCTTCCGCGAGATCGCGCACTTCCTCGACACCGGCGAGACGGCCGAAGCGCCGCCGACGCTGCAGGTGCGCGACTGGCTGATCGAGCACCTGCACGACCACTACAGCCTCTACGGCGAACGCGCTGGTGTCCGCACGGCGCGCAAGCACATCGGCTGGGCCGTCCACGACCTGCCGGGCGGGCGCGCGTTCCGCCAGCACATGAACCGGATCGAACACACAGCCGGGCAAGCGCAGGCCGTGCAGGATTTTCTGGGCGCCCTGGCCGACACCCATCCGTCGTGGCCCCAGGCCGCCGTACCCGTACCTGCACAGGCCGCATGAGCACCAGCCCCTCCGAACACAGCCCCATCGACCTGTCGATCCGCGAGATCCTGGCCGTCTATTTCCGCGACCTCGAAGGCACGGAGCCGCATGCGCTCTACGACATGGTCGTGAAAGCGGTGGAGCGCCCGCTGCTCGATGTCGTGATGTCACAGGCCGAGGGCAACCAGAGCCGCGCCGCCGAGTGGCTCGGCATCAACCGCAACACGCTGCGCCGCAAGCTCGTCGAGCACAAGCTGATCGACTGAGCCAGCACCCGCGCCGAACGTCCGAACCGCATCCAAACGACCTCCCGAGTCCACCCATGACCACCGCCCTCCTTTCCGTTTCCGACAAGACCGGCATCGTCGCGTTCGCCCGCTCGCTGCACGCGCACGGCATCCAGCTCCTGTCCACCGGTGGCACCGCCAGGCTGCTGGCCGAATCGGGCCTGCCCGTCACCGAGGTCAGTGAGATCACCGGCTTCCCCGAGATGCTCGACGGCCGCGTGAAGACGCTGCACCCGCGGGTCCATGGCGGCTTGCTGGCCCGGCGTGACGTGCCGGCGCACATGGCCGCGCTGAAGGAACACGGCATCGACACGATCGACCTGCTCATCATCAACCTGTATCCGTTCGCGCAGGCCACGGCCAAGGCCGACTGCACGCTGGAAGACGCGATCGAGAACATCGACATCGGCGGCCCGGCCATGCTGCGGGCGGCGGCGAAGAACTGGCAGGACGTGGGCGTCGTGATCGACCCGAGCGACTACCCGCAGGTGCTGGCCGAGCTGACCGCCTCGAACGGCCAGAGCCTCACCCGTGCCACCAAGTTCATGCTCGCCAAGAAGGTGTTCTCGCACACCGCCGCCTACGACGGGATGATCAGCAACTACCTGACCGCGCTGGAAGCCGGTTCGGAAGAAACGACCGAAGCCGTGCCCGCCCGCGAGGCATACCCCGCCGTCTTCAACCTGCAGCTCCACAAGGTGCAGGGCATGCGCTACGGCGAGAACCCGCACCAGTCGGCCGCGTTCTACCGCGAAGCCGCGCCGGCCGCCGGGCTGCTGTCGGGCTGGCAGCAGATCCAGGGCAAGGAACTGAGCTTCAACAACATCGCCGACGCGGACGCTGCCTGGGAATGCGTGAAGGCGTTCGACGTGCCGGCCTGCGTGATCGTCAAGCACGCGAATCCGTGCGGCGTGGCCATCGGTGCGACACCGCTGGAGGCCTACCAGAAGGCGCTGAAGACCGACCCGACCAGCGCGTTCGGCGGGATCATGGCCTTCAACTGTCCCGTAGACGCGGACGTGGTGAACGAGATCAACGCCAACAAGCAGTTCGTTGAAGTCGCCATCGCGCCGGCCTTCACGGCCGAAGCCCGCGCCGCCTACGCCAGCAAGACCAATGTGCGCCTGCTGGAGGTTCCAGTCGCCAAGGTCGCGAACGCGCTGGACTTCAAGCGCGTCGGCGGCGGCATGCTGCTCCAGTCGGCGGACAACGTGGACATCGTCGGCGGCGAGGTCAAGGTCGTCACCAGGCTGCAGCCCAGCGCACAGCAGATGGACGATCTGCGCTTCGCCTGGACCGTGGCGCGTTTCGTCAAGAGCAACGCCATCGTGTTCTGCAAGGACGGCATGACGATGGGCGTCGGCGCCGGCCAGATGAGCCGCCTCGACTCGGCGCGCATCGCCAGCATCAAGGCCGGCCACGCCGGGCTGACGCTGCAGGGCACCGCCGTGGCGAGCGATGCGTTCTTCCCGTTCCGTGACGGGCTGGATGTCGTGGTGGACGCTGGCGCGACCTGTGTCATCCAGCCGGGCGGCTCGATGCGCGACGCCGAGGTCATCGCCGCCGCCGACGAGCGTGGCATCGTGATGGTGCTCACCGGCACGCGGCACTTCCGCCACTGACCGGCCACGCGACCAGGACAAGGCCCGGATGCGCATCCTCGGAATCGACCCGGGCCTCCAGGTCACCGGTTTCGGCGTCATCGACGCGGATGGCCCGCGCCTGAGCTACGTCGCCAGCGGCACGATCAAGACGGCCGAAGCGCCCCGCGGCGACCTGCCGCAGCGCATCCGCATCATCTTCGAGGGGGTGCGCGAGGTTGTCTCGACCTACCAGCCGGACACGGCCTCGGTCGAGATCGTCTTCGTCAACGTCAACCCCCAGAGCACGCTCTTGCTCGGGCAGGCGCGGGGTGCGGCGCTGGCGGCGCTGGTGTCCTCCAGCAGTACGCTGAGCGTGTGCGAGTACACCGCGCTGCAGATGAAGAAGGCCATCGTCGGCCACGGCCATGCCAGCAAGGAGCAGGTGCAGGCGATGGTGCAACGCCTGCTGCAACTGCCGGTGCTGCCGGGCAAGGACGCTGCCGACGCGCTCGGGCTGGCGATCACCCATGCCCACGCCGGCAGCTCCTTCGCGGCACTCGCCCAGGGCGGCACGCTCCAGCGCAAGGCCCACGCCCAGTACCGGGGCGGTCGCAGCTACTGAGCCAGCACAAGTAATTGTGGCTGCGGCTGTGGCGACCCAGCCCGCAGCAACTGCTCGAACGCCTCGGGTGGCACGGCCGGACTGAACAGAAACCCCTGATACTCATGCACCCCGCGCGCCCGCAGCCATGCGAGCTGCTCGGCCGTCTCCACCCCTTCGGCCACCATGTTGACCTTGAGCACCTGGCACATGGTCACGATCATCTCGGTGAGCGCCGGCAGATCGTCCAGTGCGCGGACGAAGGAGCGGTCGATCTTGAGCGTGTCCACCGGGTAGCGGTGCAGGTAGGCCAGGTTGGAGTAACCGGTGCCGAAATCGTCGATTGCGATGCCCAGGCCCATGGCGTTGAGCGCCTCCAGCGTCGCCACCGTGCGCCCGTCGTGGCCGAGCAGCACCGACTCGGTGATCTCCAGCTCGATGTTGCGCGGGTCGCAGCCTGTGCGGTCAAGAATGTCGCGCACGTCCTGCAGCAGCGTGTTGTAGAAGAACTGGCGCGGCGAGAGGTTGACGGAGATGTTCAGGACCCACCCCTGCTGCGCCCAGGTCACCTGCTGCCGCGCCGAGGCTTCCAGCACCACCGCACCCAGCTCGCAGATCAGCCCGCAGTCCTCGCAGACGGGGATGAAGACATCGGGCGGGATCATGCCGCGCTGCGGGTGGTGCCAGCGCGCCAATGCTTCGGCGCCCACGATCTCGCCCGTCTCGACGCTGACCCGCGGCTGGAACCACGCCCGGATGTCACCGTGGGCCAGCGCCCGGCGCAGTTCCACCTCCAGGTCGAGCCGGGACTGCGCCGCCGCGTTCATCGCCGGCTGGAACCACGCCATGCCATTGCGCCCGGCGGCCTTGGCGCTGTACATGGCCTGGTCGGCGTGGCGCATGAGGGTGTCGATGTCCTGGCCATCCTGCGGGAACAGGCTCAGGCCGATGGACGGCGTCACGCGCAGCTCGGTTTGCGAGATCTGCACCGGTTGCGAGATCAGCGTGACCAGCTCCTGTGCCCGCTGACGGGCCACCAGGGCGGCGTCGGCATGGGGCACCAGCAGCAGGAACTCGTCGCCGCCGAGCCGTGCCACGCGGTCGTGCGGGCCGAGCGCACCCCGCAAACGCCGGGCCAGATGCATGAGCAGCTCATCGCCGACGGCGTGGCCGAGCGAGTCGTTGACGCGCTTGAAATGGTCAAGGTCAAGGAAGATCAACGCCGCCTGCAGGCCCTGGCGGCGGCACTCCTCCAGCGCCTGCGGGTAGCACTTGATGACGTGGTTGCGGTTGGGCAGGCCGGTGAGCAGGTCGTGGTCGGCGAGGTACTGCGCCTGGGCCTGCGCCTGCTTGAGTCCGCTGATGTCGGTTTCGGACACCAGCAGCGCCTGCCGACCCGTCACGGCATCGCGGCACAGCCGGGCCGACACGTCGTGCCACCGCTCGCCGTCGGTGGTCAGGACACGGGCAATGCGCTTGTGGTGGCCGCGCTCGACCAGCCCGCGCACGAGTTCGCGCAAGTCCTGGCGGTCGAGCAGGCGCTGCTGCAAGGTTTCGTTGCCGGCGGGCACGCTGGCGCGGGCGGCCGGGTTGCGGTAGAGCGCACGGCCGGCGCGGCTGTACAGCGTGGTCATGACCTCGGTGTGCAGCAGCGCCTCGACGCTGCGCAGCGAGTCCGGTGCCATGGCCTCGTGCGACCGGGCCTCGCACAGCATGGCCATGCGCCCGTCCGTCAGCCGCACGCCGCTGAAGCCCACCCAGAGCGTCGTGGCCCGACCACCGGGGTAGAGCGTCCATTGCTCGGAAAAGCGCGCATCGCCACGCTCGAAATCCTGCTGGTACTGGCGCAGCCGCCGCGCCACCGACTCCGACATGTCGGCGCTCATGTCACGCGCGGACAGCTCGACCAGCGTGCGCGCCTGCCACAGGTGCAGCCCGGCGGCATTGGCCCAGTGGACGCGGCTGCGGTCAATGTCGAAGATCCAGACCGGCTGGTGCAGGGCTTCGAGCAGCCGGGCCTCGTCAGCGTCCGGTAGCGTCTGCATGCCCGCGTCTCATGCCGACAGGAGTTGATCCACCCCGAGGTACCCCGGCTGGGCCTGCACCCGTGCCATCCAGCGGTCGATGGCAGGCCAGTCGGCCAGATCAAAGCCACCTTCGCCCGCGAGGTGGGTATAGCCGTAGACGGCGATGTCGGCGACCGAGTAGCCGTGGTCGCAAATGAATGCACGCTGGCGCAGGTGCGCATCCAGCACGGCCAGCCCGGCGCAGCCGCCGCGGTGCCAGCGCGGGAAATCGTCGGCGTGTTCGGCGGCAAGCTGGGGCACGATATGGGAGAAGAAGCGCGCGGGCGAGATGTTTGGCTCCAGCGCGGTCTGCTCGAAAATCATCCACTGCAGCGCCTGCGCTCGGTGGAACGGGTCAGCGGGCATCAGGGCGGTGCCTTCGCTCAAAAACCAGGCGATGGCGTTGGACTCCCCCAGTCCCCTGCCGTCGGCGGTCCTCAGGAAGGGGACTTGTCCGCGTGGATTGAGGGCCAGAAACGCCTCGCCGCGCGTCTCGCCGGCCAACACATTCATCGAATGGATACGGACCTTGTCGGCCGGGCCGGCGTCGCCCCGCTGTCGCAGCACCAGCATCGGCTTGAAGCTGTTGCCCGAGCCTGCGGTGATGTAGAGCGTGTGTGCGTCGCGCATGTGAACCCGTCCTGGTAGCCAGGCCACGAACGGACCCGGTCACCCGTGTTGTCGGATGCAGCGCGCGTAAATTGAGCGTGGCTGGGGACTCACCAGGCCGGTGCGAGTTCAACCATGCCTTGTGGCGCGAGTTTTTCGTCCGGAAAGGTCACGATTTCCCATGCCGACAGGTCGGCCAACAGCTTGCGCAGCAGCTTGTTGTTGAGTGCATGACCGCTCTTGAAGGCGGTGTAGTCGGCCAGCAGCGGCTTGCCGCAGACGTGCAGGTCGCCAATCGCGTCAAGAATCTTGTGCTTCACGAACTCGTCGTCGTAGCGCAGCCCTTCTGCATTGAGCACGCGGTAGTCATCGACGACGATGGCGTTGTCCATGCTGCCGCCCAGGCTCAGGCCGCGCGCGCGCATCATCTCCACGTCCTTGGTGAAACCGAAGGTGCGGGCACGGGCGATGTCCTGCTTGTAGCGGCCGGAGGCGAAATCGAAAACGACCCGCTGGCCGGTCGCATCCACGGCGGGATGGTCGAACTCGATCTCGAAGCCAAGGCGGTAGCCGTGGTGCGGGGCGAGTCTGACCCACTTCAGCGAGCGGCCCTCGCCTTCGCGGATCTCGACCGCCTTCTTCACGCGCAGGAACTGCTTGGGCGCGTTCTGCAGCGCGATGCCGGCGCTTTGCAGCAAGAAAACGAAGCTGGCAGCCGAGCCATCGAGGATGGGTACCTCGTCGGCGGTGATGTCGATGCAGAGGTTGTCGATGCCCAGACCGGCGATCGCCGACAGCAGGTGCTCGATGGTCTGGACCTTGGGCGCGCCCGGATCACCGTCGGGCGAGATGGTCGTGGCCATGCGGGTGTCGCAGACCGACTCGGGCGTCACGGGAATGTCCACTGGGTGCGGCAAATCGATGCGGCGAAAAACCAGCCCTGTGTCGGGAGCCGCAGGCCGCAGCGTCAGCTCGACCTTCTGACCACTGTGCAAGCCGACGCCAACGGCGCGGGTCAGCGACTTGAGGGTACGTTGTTGCAGCATGGGTGCATTCTAGGCAGGCAGCGAAAAAGCCCGGTGTCCTGTCGGGACACCGGGCTAAAACGGAAGCAGCAAGGATTGGCTGGGCGCGGCGGACGGATCAGTCGGCTTGCTTGCGCAGGAAGGCCGGGATCTCGATCTCGTCCATGCCGTTGGCGGCCAGTGCATCGACCTTGGCCGAGGCCTGGGTACGGTTGGGACGCCATACGCTCGGCGCATTGGCGTGGCTTGGGGCAATCAGCGGATGCGTCAGCACGGGAATGTTGTCCGCGCCAGTGCGCTGACCACCCGAGGGCTGGACGACCTGCATCGGTGCCACGCGCTGCTGCGGGGCCTGCTGTTGCTGCTGCTTGCCGGCGGAGGCCAGGCCGGTGGCGATCACCGTCACACGCAGTGCGTCGCCCAGGCTTTCGTCGTAGGCGGTGCCGTAAATGACGTGGGCTTCGTCGGCAGCGTAACGGCGGATGGTGGTCATCGCGTTGCGGCTTTCGGAGAGCTTGAAGTTCTGCTTGCTCGCCGCGATCAGCACCAGCACACCGCGTGCGCCGGACAGATCAACCCCTTCGAGCAGCGGGCAGGCCACCGCCGCCTCGGCGGCCTTGGTGGCGCGGTCCGGGCCGCTGGCGGTGGCCGTGCCCATCATGGCCTTGCCCGGCTCGCTCATCACGGTCTTCACGTCCTCGAAGTCCACGTTGACGAGGCCGGGGATGTGGATGATGTCGCTGATGCCACCGACCGCGTTGCGCAGCACGTCGTTGGCTTCAGCGAACGCCTCTTCCTGCGTCACGTCGTCGCCCAGCACTTCGAGCAACTTTTCGTTGAGCACGACGATCAGCGAATCGACGTTGGCTTCGAGTTCGTTCAGACCGACATCGGCCTGCTTCATGCGGCGCGGGCCTTCGAAGTCGAAGGGCTTGGTCACGACGCCGACGGTCAGGATGCCCATGTCCTTGGCCAGACGGGCGATGACCGGAGCCGCGCCAGTGCCGGTACCGCCGCCCATGCCGGCGGTGATGAACACCATGTGCGCGCCTTCCAGCGACGACTTGATGCGGTCCACCGCCTCCTCGGCGGAGGCTTTTCCAGCTTCGGGACGCGAACCAGCCCCCAGACCGGTGTGCCCCAATTGCAACAAAGTGTGTGCCTTGGAACGATTCAACGCCTGCGCATCGGTGTTGGCGCAGATGAATTCCACCCCCTGCACCCCGCGGTTGATCATGTGATCGACCGCATTGCCGCCGCCACCGCCCACGCCGATCACCTTGATCTGCGTGCCCTGGTTGAACTCTTCAATCATCTCGATACCCATGCCGCTCTCCTTGGATCTGAAATTACATCAGAAACTCTTCAAGAACCAATCCCGTGCCTTGCCGAACAAACCCTGCGCCGTGCTGCCGGAGGGGGCCGATCGCAATCCCCGCATGCGCGCCAGGCGCGCTTCCTCCAGCAAACCCATCGCCGTCGAGGCGCGGGGGCTGGCCACCATGTCATGGAGGGCTCCGCTGTACGTCGGAATCCCCATGCGCACGGGTTTGAGGAATATGTCTTCTGCCAATTCGATCATGCCCGGCATCACGGCCGAACCACCGGTCAGCACAATGCCAGAAGACAGCAGCTCCTCGTAGCCACTGTCCCGAATCACTTGCTGAACCAGCGAAAAAATCTCTTCTACCCGCGGTTCGATCACGCCGGCCAAGGCCTGCCGGCTCAGCACCCGAGGCACCCGGTCCCCCAGACCGGGCACCTCCAGCTGCTCGGACGGATCGGCCAGCAGCTGCTTGGCCACGCCGAACTCGATCTTGACGTCTTCAGCATCCTTGGTCGGCGTGCGCAGGGCCATCGCGATGTCGCTGGTGATC
>JBEEMX010000054.1:0-19098 GCA_041192465.1 Pseudomonadota bacterium
ACCTCGTCGACGAACACGATGCAGCGCCGCCCGCGCGACTGCGCCAGCTTCGCCTGATCGACCGCATCCCGGATGTCCTTGACGCCGCCCAGCACGGCCGATATCTGCACGAAATGGCTGTCGAACGCATCGGCCATCAGCCGTGCCAGCGTCGTCTTGCCCACGCCGGGCGGGCCCCACAGGATCATCGAATGCGGCCGGCCCGATTCGAATGCCACCCGCACCGGCTTGCCCGGCCCGAGCAGGTCGCGCTGACCGATGACCTCGTCGATGTGGCGCGGACGCAGGCGCTCGGCGAGCGGGGCATCGGCGACCTGAGCCGATGCCACCGCGGGCGCCGGATCGGTGTCCGGCAGATCACCGAACAGATCGCCGAGGGGCACGCTCACTGCTGCAGCACGTCAGCGCCAGCAGGCGCGGTGAACTTGAAGCGGGTCGCTGCCAGCGTCACATTCGGCTCGAAGCGGCCGAAGTCCAGCCGCGAGCGCTGGCCGAGGGCATCGACCAGTTCGATCGCTGCCAGATCCTTGCCGCGAAAGCCGACCCGCAACTGGCGGATCTGGCCTTCCTTGGCCTTGGGCTGGGCCTGCACCCACTGCAGGCCGCCGGCGTCTGCCTCGGCCTGCAGCGTGAAATCCCGGTCGAGGTTGCCACCCGCCAGCAGTGCCGCCGGAGTCGAGCCGAGCACCTGGTCAAAGGCGCGCACCGTCACCTGGTTCAGATCGACGTCATAGAGCCAGACCTTCTGGCCGTCGGCGACGATCTGCTGCTCGTAGGGCTTGGTGTACTCGAAGCGGAAGCGGTTGGGCCGCTGGAACTCGAACTCGCCCGACGAGGTCTTTTTCTTCGCACCGTCCGGCGCCGTGACCACCTGCGTGAACGGCGAGCGGCCGGACTGCACCGTCTGCACGAAGCTCCGCAGCGCATCGGCCGCATCGGCACGGGCCAGCACGGGACTCAGGACGGCCAGCGCCAGCACGGCGCCACGCAGCACGGCCTTCGGGGACTTCAGGAGGTTCAGCATCATTCGTTGTTGCGGGCCGGGACGAGGAGGTCGCGGTTGCCGTTGGTGGACATGCTGGATACGAGTCCGGATTGCTCCATTTGTTCCAGCAGGCGGGCCGCGCGGTTGTAGCCGATGCGCAGGTGGCGCTGCACCAGCGAGATCGACGCCTTGCGGTTCTGCAGCACGACGGCCACGGCCTGGTCGTACATCGGGTCGGATTCGGCGTCCCCGCCGCCGCCTTCGGCGTTGGTGTCGTTGCCACCGTCGCCGTCGAGCACGCCGCCTTCGAGGATGCCTTCGATGTAGTTCGGCTCGCCCTGCGACTTCAGATATTCGACGACGCGATGCACCTCGTCGTCACTGACAAACGCGCCATGCACCCGGATCGGCACGCCCGAACCCGGCGACAGGTACAGCATGTCGCCCTGCCCCAGCAAGGCTTCGGCGCCCATCTGGTCGAGGATGGTGCGGCTGTCGATCTTGCTGGAGACCTGGAAGCTCAGGCGGGTCGGGATGTTCGCCTTGATGAGACCGGTGATGACATCGACCGACGGCCGCTGCGTCGCCAGGATCAGGTGGATGCCGGCAGCGCGCGCCTTCTGCGCCAGCCGGGCGATGAGTTCCTCGATCTTCTTGCCGACCACCATCATCAGGTCGGCCAGCTCGTCGATCACGACGACGATGTGCGGCAGGCGGTCGAGCGGCTCGGGTTCTTCCGGCGTCAGGCTGAACGGGTTGGGAATCAGCTCCTCGCGTGCGGTGGCATCGTCGATCTTCTTGTTGTAGCCGGCGAGGTTGCGCACACCCATCTTGCTGAGCAGCTTGTAGCGCCGCTCCATCTCGGCCACGCACCAGTTGAGCGCGTTCGAGGCCTGCTTCATGTCGGTGACGACGGGGGCGAGCAGGTGCGGGATGCCTTCGTAGACGCTCATTTCCAGCATCTTCGGGTCGATCAGGATCAGCCGCACATCGCGCGCATCGGCCTTGTAGAGCAGCGACAGGATCATGCTGTTGATGCCCACCGACTTGCCGGAACCGGTCGTGCCGGCCACCAGGCAGTGCGGCATCTTGCCCAGATCGGCCACGAAGGGCTTGCCGACGATGTCCTTGCCGAAGCCCAGCGTGAGCAGCGAGGTGGCATTGGTGTAGATCGGCGCGCCGAGCACCTCAGACAGCCGGATGATCTGGCGCTTGGCGTTGGGCAGCTCCAGTGCCATGCAGTTGCGACCGGGAATGGTCTCGACCACGCGGATCGACACGAGGCTGAGCGAGCGCGCCAGATCCTTGGCAAGGTTGACGATCTGCGAGCCCTTGACGCCGGTGGCTGGCTCGATCTCGAAGCGCGTGATCACAGGGCCGGGCATGGCGGCGATGACCTGCACCTCGACGCCGAAGTCGGCGAGCTTGCGCTCGATCTGGCGACTGGTGGCCTCCAGGTGTTCGGGTGTGGCGGTTTCGGTGGCGGGCGTGGCCAGGTCGAGCAACCCCACCTGCGGCAAGCGGGCAGGCCCACCGATCGGCGCAGGAGCCAGCATGGGCACGGGCAGCGGCAAGGGCAACTGCGCAGCAGCCGTGGCCGGTCGCACACTCGGCATGGGCATGGGCAAGCCCTCGTCCCAAGGCGGCGCCACCAGCGGCGGCAGGCTCTGGGGCACCGTGTCCACAAAATCGGGCTCGTAGCTCGCTGCACGCGAACCGGTGGACGCCACCTGCAACACGCCGGGCACCGTTTCCGAATCGAACACCGGCTCGACGCTGATCGCCGCCACCGGTTTGTCCTTGTCTTTCTCCTTCTTCTTGCGACTGGCCACGGACGCAATCACCGCGGGCTCCAGGGGGGCCAGCGGCGCAGGTTCGGTCATCGCTCCACGCCCGCGCGCCATCTGTGCCTCAGCGCCGATGCGCTTGTCCTCGGCCTCCTTGCGGCTCATCTGGCGACGCTCGCGCCAGCCGTCGAACCAGCCACCGATGCGCTCGGCGAGCGCCAGCCACGAGAACCGGAACGCCCAGGCCAGCGCCAGCAGCAGCACGACGATCCAGAGCACGCCACTGCCGACGAAACCGACCAGCCGCATGCTCGACGGGCCGAGCACCGCCCCCAGCACACCCCCGGCATGGGCACCCGCGACCATGCCCTCGAACTGGTACAGGCGGGTCCATTCCAGCGCAGTGCTGGCCATCAACAGCAGCGCCAATCCCACCCAGGTCAGCCACTGCGGACGCCAATGCACCGGCCCGACCGGATCGGCTGGTGCCAGATCGGCCCGCAGCAGGTGCGCCACCATCGACAGCCAGGCCCGCACACCGAACAGCAACCCCCACCAGGCCGACAACCCGAACAGCACAAACGACAGGTCAGACGCCCAGGCGCCCACCATGCCGGCGTGGTTGCGCAGACGCTGGCCGTTGCCGGAGGTGGAGAACGCCGCATCGCCAGGGTGGTGGCTGAGCATGGCGATGACCCACAGCAGCAGCAAGATTCCGCCAAGCGTGATCCCCACCTGAAGGCGCCAGCGGGGGACGGGAGAAGAGGAAGTGGCCTGGGCCTGCAGGGCAGGCGTCTGGGCGGAAGCTGGACTGCGCAGCGAACCGAGCGGATAAGTCATGCCGGCATTGTCCGCGATCCGCAGAAACGGCAAAGCCGCCATGAACCAGGGCGGCTTTGCGTTTACTGAGGCACCCAGGGATGCCTTGCCAGCACGATTACTGGGTGGCCAGACGCTCGGTCAGCACGACCCAGCCGTTTTCCTGCGTCTCGATCAGGCCGCGTTCTTCCAGATCCTTCATCACGCGGCTGACCATCTCGCGGGAAGCGCCCACGACCTTGGCCAGATCCTGGCGCGAAACCTTGCTGCGGATGACGCGGCGACCTTCGTCATCCTCGGCCATGTCCAGCAGCGCGCGGGCCACGCGGCCGTAGACATCCAGCAGCGCCAGGGACTCGATCTGGCGGTCGGCATTGCGCAGGCGCGCCACCAGACCGCGCAGGATCGCGTAGGACAGGCTGGAGTTGTCCGGCAGGCAGGTCGCGAACTCGCCACGGCCCAGCACCAGCACGTCCGTCTGCACCTCGGCACGCACGGTGGCCGAATGCGGCTCGTTGTCGATCAGGCTCATCTCGCCGAGGTAGTCACCGGCTTCGAGCACCGCCAGGATGACCTCGCGGCCCCGGGTGTCGGAGGTGATGACGCGGGCACGACCGCTCAGCAGGATGAACAGGGCATCCGACTTGCGGCCTTGCTCGACGATGATCTCGCCGCGGCGGTAGCGGCGCTTGACCACGCCATCCGCGATGGTCTGCGCCTGCTCCACGGTCAGCATCGAAAAAAGAGGAACCCGTCGAATCAGATCCAGGTTTGAGAGCATGGCCATGGGGCTACTCCTGCTTGTTGGTGTCTATCGTTGTCATTGAAAGCGGGACATGGCGCGAGGCAGACAAGAAACGCTAAGCTTCGCACTGCAACATTTCACGACATGCCCATTGCGTCGCGACTCTAACCGAAGCGTCACCCCGTTGAACAGCGCGGTGACCCGGAAATGAAACTGCGCGCAGCCAGGCAAACCGACACCGCACCGACACCGCACCCATGAGCAGCTCCTCCACGCACGCCCAAGTCCTCATCCTCGGCTCCGGCCCGGCTGGCTACACCGCCGCCATCTACGCCGCCCGCGCCAACCTGAAACCGACGCTGGTCACGGGCATGGCCCAGGGCGGACAGCTCATGACCACCACCGAGGTCGACAACTGGCCGGCGGACGTGATGGGCGTGCAGGGGCCGGAGCTGATGCAGCGCTTCCAGGAGCACGCCGAACGCTTCAACACCACCATGGTGTACGACCACATCCACACGGTGGATTTCTCGCGGCGGCCCTTCCTGCTGACAGGTGATTCCGGCACCTACACCTGTGACGCCCTGGTGATTGCCACCGGTGCCAGCGCCAAGTACATCGGCCTGCCCTCGGAAACCGCCTTCATGGGCCGTGGCGTGAGCGGCTGCGCAACCTGCGACGGCTTCTTCTACCGCGGCCAGGAAGTCTGCGTGGTCGGTGGCGGCAACACGGCCGTCGAAGAGGCGCTGTACCTGTCGAACATCGCCAGCAAGGTCCACCTGATCCACCGCCGCGACAAGTTCCGCGCCGAGGCCATCCTGATCGACAAGCTCCACGAGAAGGTCGCCGTCGGAAAAATGGAGTTACATCTGTTTCATACTTTGGATGAAGTTCTCGGCGACACCACGGGTGTCACGGGTGTTCGCCTGAAGAGCACGACCGACGACAGCACCCGTGATCTGGCCGTGCAGGGCTGTTTCATCGCCATTGGCCACCAGCCGAACACGGACATTTTCAAGGGCCAACTGGAGATGAAGGACGGCTACATCGTTACCCGCTCCGGCCTGAACGGGCTGGCCACGATGACCAGCGTGCCCGGCGTGTTCGCCGCGGGCGACGTGCAGGACCACGTCTACCGGCAGGCCATCACCAGCGCCGGCACTGGCTGCATGGCCGCACTCGATGCCCAGCGTTTCCTGGAACAGAATCCCCCCGCGGGCGCTTGACCGGTGGCGATTGGCGGCGGGGTCGATTTCCGTTCTATAATCGACGTTTTGCCGCCAATAGACCCGTCAAGCCCTTTGGTTTGATGGAGGGGTGATCACCAGGCCGGGCACCACAAGTGCCAAAAAAATCATCGGGCGGGCCTGCTCTGGTTGCTGTAACCATCGTTCGGAGTAGCGTCATGGCACGCGTCTGTCAAGTCACGGGTAAAGGCCCGATGGTGGGGAACAATGTTTCTCACGCCAACAACAAAACCAAGCGCCGCTGGCTGCCTAACCTGCAGTACCGCCGCTTCTGGGTCGAGACTGAAAACCGCTGGATTCGCCTGCGCATCTCCAACGCTGCGCTGCGACTGATCGACAAGAAGGGTATTGACGTGGTCCTCGCCGACCTGCGTGCCCGCGGCGAACTGTAATCGGAGACTGACACCATGGCATCCAAAGGCGGACGCGAAAAGATCAAGCTGGAATCCACTGCGGGTACCGGCCATTTCTACACCACGGACAAGAACAAGAAGACGACGCCCGGAAAGCTCGAATTCATGAAGTTCGATCCGAAGGTGCGCAAGCACGTTCTGTACAAGGAAATCAAGCTCCGCTGATCAGTCCACGCTGAACAGACTCGGACTTGTCCAGAAAAACCCGCCGCGGGCGTTGTCCGCAGCGGGTTTTTTCATGCTCGCATGACACGCCCCCCGGCGGTATCCCCCAAAAGGTGGCCCCCTCCAGCGTGATGGACTGCACGCACTAACCCGCCTAGATTGCACTCCCAGCACGCAACCACAACGCAGCACGGGGAGCCGCATGAAGCAGCAGGGATGGCAACAAGGCATCGCCGCCGCCGCGTTGCTCGGCTGGATGTGCAGCGCCTGGGGCCAGTCGGTGGACACGTCGATGGCACGCGCCGTGGTGGACCAGCCCCTGTCGATGGCGGTGCAGGTGCGCGGCTTCGACTGGCCGGCGAGTCGCCTGACCCCAGAGTGCCTGCACATCCAGATCCTGCAGGGTGAATCCGGAGAGACGATCACGCCCGTGCGCGTGCGCACCATCCCGAGTGGCGAGGATGGGCGTGTGCTGGTGCAGATCAGCAGTCCGCAAACCGTCACCGACACGGTGCTCACCGGCCGATTGAGCCTGTTGTGCGGAGCAGACTACACACGCGAGTTCACCGTGCTGGTCGATCCACCCACCGCCAGTCCTGCGCCAAAGCACTTGGCTCCACCAGCAGCACGCCCTCCCGCGAGGCGCGTGGCGGCGGTACTCCCCACCCATCCGACGGAGGCGACCACGGCCACGCACAACACCACACGGTCCGACGATCCCGTGCCGGCAACAGCGGTAACCGTCCGGACACTGGGAGACGCCGAGGTACAGCGGCTGGTGAATGCCGTCGTGGCCGTTTTGGCACTGACGCCCCCGCGACCTGATCCACCGGAAAGCACCACCGCAGACAGCTCCTGGCAGGATCTGCGCGAGGAGCAGCGCCAGACACGCGCCAGCCTGGCGGCACTTCTGGCGCGGAGCGAACGCAGCGAGCGCGATGTGTGGCGTGATGCGGTGCTGGTAGTCGGGGGGGTGCTGGGCCTGTCGGTCGGGCTGCTGGTACTGCACCTGGTGCGAGAGGGAAGGATGCCGCGCATGGGTGCCCAGGCGTCGGTTGCCGCCCACCGGTTGCGCCACCAACGTGCCCAGGTGCGGCTGGACACCGATCCGTTCACCGGGCGAGCCCATGGCGATGCACCGCCGGCAACCACGCCAGCCCAATCAGGCACTGGCATCGTCGATTGGTTACCACCTGCCGCGCAGGTGCCGGCGGTTGAAAGTGGATCCACACCAGACCATGCACCCCACCCACGGTGGCCAGACGCGGACTTCGGCCACCCGAGCCTGGACACCACCCACGCCAGCACCGAGCTGCTGCACGAACTCGAACCCCATGTCGCCGACTCCCCGATCGGGGTCGCAGTCGTGCTGGAGCGGCGCCTGCAGGAGCTGCCCGGCAAATGCCCGTGGATCCTGCTGCGCCTGCTGGCGCTGTACCGGCAAATGGCGCATCCGACAGGCTTGGTCACTCGACGATCCGGTTGCCACGCTGACGGGTCTGTTGTTGCGGCCAACGGTCATCGAGGTGCTTGACCAACCGGCGTTCGAGGACACCCTGTTGCTGCATGCCATCGTGCGGCAGCACCAGTCCGCATGGCTCACGGCGGTCGAGGGTGGGCCGAGTTTCAGCGCAACAGCAGTCGCCGCCGCAGCAGCAGCAACACCACCCTCAACACACCCGGCGAGCAACCGGCTGATGGATCTGCTGGCCGCCTGACACGCACTCAGGCGTGGGCGGAACGCAGCGTGCGCGCGAAGTCCTGCAGCGCGGCAATGCCGCTGCTCTCGGCACGCTGGCACCAGCCCTGCAGATCCACCACCAGTTGCTCGCCCGACACGTTGGTGCGGGTCCACAACTGGCGCAGCTCTTCGCGCATGGTGACGAGCTTGGTCAGTGCCGGACTCTGGTCACACGCCTTGGCGACCTGTGCCTTCACGTCGGCGGGGATCTTCTGGTCGTCGCGGTGCAGCCAGCGTTGCGCCAGCCGCATTTCGTTCCAGCGTTCGGTGTTCTGTGCGCCCTGCTGCTTCAGGCGGTCCAGCTCGTCTGCACAGGCTTTGCGCAGGTTGGTGGCGTACTGGGCCATCACCTCGTAGCGGTTGGCGATCAGGGCTTCGAGCGTCTGGCTGTCGGCGACCGGACGCACGGCGCCGAGCTTGAGCTGCGGTGCGGTCTTGCGCACCTTGGCCAGTCCCAGCATCTCCAGCGCCCGGATGTAGCCCCAGCCGATGTCGAACTCGAAGGGCTTGACCGACAGCTTGGCCGAGGTCGGGAAGGTGTGGTGGTTGTTGTGCAGCTCCTCGCCGCCGATCCAGATGCCCCAGGGCGAAATGTTGGTGGATGCGTCGGGCGCTTCGAAATTGCGGTAGCCCCACCAGTGACCCAGGCCGTTGATGATGCCGGCCGCATGCACCGGGCTCCACAGCATCTGCACGGCCCAGACCGTCAGGCCGAGCGCACCGAACAGCAGCACGTTGATGACCAGCATCAGCGACACGCCCAGCTTGGAGCGGCCGGTGTAGACGTGGCGCTCCAGCCAGTCGTCCGGGGTGTTGTGGCCGAACTTCTTCAGCGTTTCCTCGACCTTGGCCTCGGCGCGGTACAGCTCGCTGCCCTGGAGCAGCACCGTCTTGATGCCGTGGGCGACCGGGCTGTGCGGGTCGTCCTTGGTCTCGCACTTGGCGTGGTGCTTGCGGTGGATCGCGACCCATTCCTTGGTGACCATGCCCGAGGACATCCACAGCCAGAAGCGGAAGAAATGCGCCGGGATCGGGTGCAAGTCGAGCGAGCGGTGGGCCTGGCTGCGGTGCAGGAAGACGGTGATGGCGACGATCGTGATGTGCGTCATCACCAGTGTGGTGACGAGCACCTGCCAGGGACTGGCACGCAGCAGACCATGGGCCAGCCAGTCCACCAGGACCGACCAGATCGTCGAGAGTTCGGGCATTGAATACTTTCAGGGAGCAAGCGGAGGGGTGGAACATTCTAGACGTTCCACCGATCTCCCTGAAACCGGGAATTTGCCTGACATGTCGCCCCAAACCAGACAATCGCCGACGATTGCGACTGTTCAGGGGCAGAACGCTTCAGATTCGGCGCCAGACTGCCGCGAAAAACCCGTCCGTGCCATGCCGGTGCGGCCACAGGCGCAGGTAGTTGTTGCGGCAGAGCGACTCGGCATCTGCAACCTTCTGGCGCGCCAGCACCTCGGCCGCATTCAGCAGTTCGAACTCCGGATGCGCATCGCTGAACGCCTGGGCGATGGCCTCGTTTTCAGCGCCCAGCAGGCTGCAGGTGGCGTAGACCAGTTGGCCGCCCGCTTTCACCAGCCGCGCCGCGCTGTCCAGGATGGCGCGTTGCTTGACGGTCAGCTCGGCCACGCCCTCGGGCGTCTGGCGCCACTTGAGGTCGGGATTGCGGCGCAGCGTGCCCAGGCCCGAGCACGGCGAATCGACCAGCACGCGGTCGATCTTGCCGGACAGTCGCTTGATGCGCTCATCCCGCTCGTGGGCGATGCCAGCCGGGTAGACGTTGGACAGCCCGCTGCGGGCCAGGCGCGGCTTGAGCGCGGCCAGACGGTGGGCGGACACGTCGAAAGCATAGAGGCGCCCGGTGTTGCGCATCATCGCGCCGAGGGCCAGCGTCTTGCCACCCGCTCCGGCGCAGAAATCCACCACCATCTCGCCGCGCTTGGCCTCGGTGAGCAGCGCCAGCAACTGGCTGCCCTCGTCCTGCACCTCGACCTCGCCACGCTTGAAGCATTCGGTGAGGTTGAGCGTGGGCTTGCCACGGGCACGCAGACCCGTCGGCGAATAGGGCGTCAGCTCGGTCAGGATGCCTTCTTCGGCGAGTGCCGCCTGGGCCGCCTCACGCTTGGTGAGCTGGGTATTGACACGCAGGTCCAGTCCAGCCGACGAGGACAGGCTTTCGATCAGCGGCCAGAAGTCGTTGCCCATTTCCTTCTTCAGCGCCTCGGCGAGCCAGTCGGGCAGGTTGTGGCGCAGGTTCTCGGACTGGCTCTTCAGGCTCAGCAGCTTGGCGGTGGCGGCCCACTTCTGCTCGGCTTCGGTGGTGGCGGCGCGCAGGTAGGCTTCGGTGCCACGCCAGGCCAGGATGCTCAGGCGGCGTTCCAGCGAGCCCGTGCCGGACTTGGCGAGGTATTGCAGTCGCAGCCGCTCGCGCAGCACGGCGTACACCGTTTCGGCCAGCGCGTGGCGCTCGCGCACGCCCAGCATCCGGTTGCGGCGGAAGAAGGCCGACACCACGGCGTCGGTCGGGCTGGAGAAGCGCAGGACTTCATGCAACAGCTCGTCGCACAGCGTGAAGAGGGCTTTGGGGGTCATCGGGAAGTCCTCAGGTATCTCGGGAATCAGGGGTCGGAAACCGCCACTGCGGCGCGTTCCCGGTGTGGCGCACGACGCCGTCTTCGCCCACGACCAAGCGGTCCTCGACGAACCAGCGCACCGCACGTGGATAGATCTGGTGCTCGCAGACCAGCACGCGCGCCGACAGCGTCTCGGGCGTGTCCCCGGTCAGCACCGGCACCACCGCCTGCAGCACGATCGGACCGTGGTCAAGTTCGGTGGTCACGAAATGCACCGTCGCCCCAGCCACCTTGCAGCCGGCCTGCAGCGCGCGTTCGTGCGTGCGCAGTCCGCTGAACGCGGGCAGCAGCGATGGATGGATGTTGAGCAAACGACCAGCGTAGCGGGCCACGAAACCGGGCGTCAGGATGCGCATGAACCCGGCCAGCACGACCAGATCGGGCTGGTGGGTGTCGATTTCAGCGGCCAGCGCCGCATCGAAGGCGGCGCGATCGGTGTGGGCGCGGTGGTCGATCGACGCGGTGGCCATGCCGCGCTCGGCCGCCCACGCAAGGCCACCCGCCGTCGGCCGGTTGCTGATGACGGCCACGACCGTGGCGGGCCAGCCTTCTTCGGTGCAGGCGCGGTGGATGGCTTCCATGTTGGAGCCACGGCCGGAAATCAGGATCACGATGCGTTTCATGGGTGCGGGAGTGTAGCGGCTGGCCGCAGTGCATGACAGCGCGGCCAAAACCAGTCACAGTACGGCCGCCGGTGCAAGCGGACCGTGATGGAACGCACACGCACCGGCACCTCGACTCACAGACACTTTCAGGAGAACACAATGGGATTGCTCGATTCAATGCTGGGTTCGGTCGTCAGCCAGGCACTCGGTGGCGGCCAGGGCGGTGGCGGTGGCGGTCAGGCCGCATTGGTCCAGGCCGTCATCGGCATGCTGATGGGGGGCAACAACCAGGGCGGCGGTGCAGCCGCCGGCGGCCTGGGCGGCCTGCTGGAACAGTTTCAGCGTGGCGGACTGGGTGACGTGGCCTCTTCCTGGGTTTCGTCTGGCCAGAACATGCCGATCTCCGCCGACCAGCTCACCAACGTGCTCGGCTCCGACGTGATCGGCCAGCTCGCCCACAGCGCCGGCATGGACCACGGCGCTGCCGCCGGCGCGCTGTCGCAGCTCCTGCCGCAACTGATCGACGGCCTCACGCCGCACGGCCAGCTCCCCCAGCAGGGCACCGACCTCGGCAGCATGCTGCCGCAGATCCTGGGCAGCTTGCTCAACCGCTGAGCCAGTCGCAGCCGACTGCCGGGCGCTCAAGCCCGGCGGCTGGTGGTCGATACACCGGTGAGCCGATCTTGGCTGCGCTGATGTGTCGATCGCATGGAACTCGCTACTTTTGTGTACCAGCCGGACACCGGCTGGGCAACGTCACCGGACCCCAGGTTCGACGGCCCGGACACGCTGGTGCTGGTGTTCGGACCGTCCGGACACCTGGTCACCCTGGCGCCAGCCAGCCCGCTGGCCACCCTGGCCCGCGCCCTGCCCCGCAGCGTCTTCGCCAGCGCCGCCACCCACACCATCGCCCACGCGCGGCAGTCGATCGACGAAGCCCTGGTGGTCTGCGTCGCGCGCTTTGCCAACACCCGTCTGCGCCGTTTCCACGTTGCGCTGGGACCAACCCTGAACGCCCAGACCGCCGGGCAGCAGCTCGCGCTGGCGCTGTGCGAAACGCCGGGCCTGTCGGGCGTGCTCGTGTTCGCCGACGGGCTGGAGGTCAACGGGCCGGATCTCGTGCGCGGGCTGACCTCGGTGCTGCCGGGCGGCCTGCCGATCGCTGGTGGCATGGGCGCGGACGGCACCGGTCAGGCCCGCACCTGGTCGATGGCCACGGATGGTCCTCCCCAGGCCAGCGTCTGCGTGATCGGTCTGTACGGCCCGCACCTGCGCATGGCGCGCAGTTGCTGCGGCGGCAGCATCGGTTTCGGCCAACGCCGGCTGGTCACTCGCGCACAAGGCCACACGGTCGAGGCGATCGACAACCAGCCCGCGCTCCAGCTCTACCGCCACTACCTCGGCCGCTACGCCAGCGGCTTGCCCGAAGCGGCATCGCATTTCCCGCTGACCGTGTTCCGACAGGCGGGTGACACCCACGGCGTGATCCGCTACGTGCTGGGCATCGACGCCCAGCGCCAGACGATCGATGTCGCAGGGGACATCCCGACCGGCAGCCTCGTGCAACTCTCGCGGGCGGGCCGCAGCGAGCTGCTGGAGGGAGCGTTCGAGGCAGCACAGACGCTGCGTGACGGGTTGCCCAGCGACCAACCGGTGCTGGCGCTCGCGGTGAGCTGCGTCGGCCGCCGCCATGTGCTGGGCGAGCAGACCGAGGATGAGCTGGAACCAGTGGCCGCTGCGCTGCCTGCGGGCTCGGTGCTGGCGGGTTTCTATTCCTTCGGCGAGATTTCGTCGAACCCAGGGCAGCCCTGTGACATGCACAACATGACGCTCACGCTCGCCGCACTCTGGGAAACGGAACCCCAGGAGCCGTGACCATGGAACGCAACCCCATTCCACCCATCCACCCGATGCTGAACCGCCAGCTCCGGCGACTGGGCATCGATCCGCTCGCCGGGCCATCCAGCCCGGAGCACTGGCAAACCCTGCTGCGCCTGATCGGCAACACCTATGAGGAATACGAGCAACTCGTCTACCTCGTGACCCGCGCCGAGCGCCTGTCCACCGATGAACTCCAGCGCAGCCAGTCCGCGCTCGCCGAGGCCGAGCGCATCGCCGGACTCGGTAGCTGGAGCTGGCGCCCCGGCGACGAGATGCTGCTGATCTCGCCGACGCTGGCCAGCCTGATGCAGTTGCCCGCCAGCACGCGGGAGCTGCCGCTGGTGCTGTGGCTGGCGGGCATGGATGGCGCCGACCGCGTCCTGCTGCACGACAGCCTGCGCCGTGCAACCCGCCAAGCGGTGAGCTTGTGTGGCGAGCTGCGCCTGCAAATGCGCGAGGGCCAGCAACGCTGGATGCAGTACCACATCGTCTCGCACCCAGACCCGGAACACCCGGAGACCCTGGCGGTCAGCGGCACCCTGCTCGACATCACCGAGCGCATGCGGGCCGAAGAACAGGTGCGCACACTGGCCTTCCAGGATCCGCTGACGGGTCTGTGCAACCGCGCCCGCTTCTTCGATCTGCTCGGCTCCGCGCGCAGTCGGGTCCACGGCTCGGGGGATCAGCTTGCCCTGCTCTTCCTGGACCTCGATGGCTTCAAGGAAATCAACGACCGCCACGGCCACGATGCCGGGGACCAGTTGCTGCGCCAGGTGGCCGAACGCCTGCGGCACACCGTCCCGCCACACGATCCGCTGTGCCGCTTCGGTGGTGACGAGTTTTTGGTTCTCATCCAGACGCACCAGGGCGAGGACGCGCTCGCGGCATTGGCAGAACAGATCCTGGTCGCCATCGCACAACCCTTCGATGTGGAGGGCCGGCGCCTGAGCGTCGGCGTGAGCATTGGCATCGCGGTTTACCCACGCGACGCGATGAGCACGCTGGAGTTGGTCCGCGCCGCCGACACGGCGATGTACCAAGCCAAGCAGCAAGGCAAGGGCCGCGTCGAGTTCCACCGCACCGCCTGACAGATGCGGCGCTATGCTCGCGCCTCCATGGCAGGCATCCACATCACCGACATCGAGGCGGCCATCAACTGGTGGCGCCACCGGCAGCCCTCCTCCGACGGGGTGACGCTGTGCGCGCCGCTGCGGGCGCTGGCGGAGGTGTACGCGCTGCTGGTGTACTACCGCGAAACGCTCTGCGACGAGCACGGCCTGCCCGAAACCGCCCTGCAAGCGTGGCTGGCCTGGTACGACAGCACCCCGGATGCCCCCTGCATCGCCATCTGCTCGACCACCCAGGGTGACGCAGTGTGCAAGGGCTGCGGCCGCACGTTCGACGAAGTGCAGCACTGGCCGGTGATGGGCCCCGCGGCCAAGCGCCTCGTCTGGCACCGCATCACGCAAGAAGGCAGCGCCTGGCGCTTCAACCGCTACGCCGACCGGGTGCGGCCGGCCACACTCAGTCCTGCACCGGTGCCACCCCACAGGGCAATGTGACCACGAAGCTGCTGCCGCCACCCCCGCGGGCGAGGCAGCGCACATGGCCACCGTGGCGCTCGGCGATCTGCCGCACCAGCGACAAACCCAGCCCGACCCCACCGGCCCGCTCGGCATGCCCCGGCAGGCGGAAGAACGGCTCGAACACCTGTTCGCGGTAAGCCTGCGGCACACCCGGTCCGCGGTCGCAGACCTGTACCTCGACGTGTCCCGCCTGTGCGGTGCGGACCGTGGCATCCACCTCGTCACCACCGTAGCGGCGGGCGTTCTCCAGCAGGTTGCGCAGGGCGCGGCGCAGCAGGCGCTCGTCAGCGTCGATCACCACCGGTTGGCCCTCGGCAGAGGCGCCCACGCGGGCAGCCTCCTCGACCAGCAGGCCCAGCAGATCGACAGGTTCCATCCGCAACGCCACCTGTGCATCCAGCCGGCTCGCCAGCAACACCTCCTCGACCAATCCGTCGAGTTCGCGGATGTCGTGGTCGATCTCGCTGCGCAGGGCCGCACGCTGCTCGGCGGAGGCATCCTCCATCATCGCCACCGCCATCTTCAGCCGTGCCAGCGGCGAGCGCAGTTCGTGGCTGGCATTGGCCAGCAGCGCGCGGTTGGCGCGCACCAGATCCTCGATGCGCTGCGCCGCGCGGTTGAAACTGAGCGCCACCGCCGCCACCTCGTCGCGCCCATCCGCCGGGATCCGATGTCCCAGGTCGCCTGCGCCAAACTGCTCGACGCCACCCTTCAACGCCTCCAGCCGACGTGTGAGCCGCCGCACCACCGGGTAGGCGCCAGCCGTCACCGCCACAAACAGGGCACCCAGCAGCATGAAGAGCGCCGACACGTCATCGACCCACCCTGGCTGCGGCCGCCAAGGCAACCAACCGCTCAGCCCTTTGGACCGGGCACCACCGTGCGGACCTGGCCCCTCGTGACGTCCGGGACCATGCGACCGCAGCATCCACAGCGCCCGCCCATCGGCCAACCCGACACGGGCAGCGGCGATCTCCTCACCGGCCCGGTCTGGGGCCACCTTGCGCGCATAGAAGGGAGACACGCCGATGCGCTGACCATCCGAAGCGTCGAGCGCAAGCGGAATGCGCAGCCGGTGCGACCAGTCGAGCACCGCCTGGCGCTGTACCTCGACCGCCGCGCTGGCCGGCGGCAGGCTGTTGGCCAGCAGCGCGGCCAGGGCCAGCGTGCGCTCCGAGACGGCCACATCGATCCGGCCGCGCTCGGCGTCGGTGTGCTCGCGCACCAGCCACACCACCAGCAGCGCGAACACCAGCAGCACCGCCACCACCGTGAGGTAGATGCGCAGATAGAGACTCCGCATGCCGGGGTCAGACCGCGTCGGCGTCCTGCTTGCGCGCGAAGACGTAGCCCGATCCGCGCACCGTCAGGATGCGGCGCGGGTTCTTCGGATCGTCCTCGATCGCGGCCCGGATGCGCGACATGTGGACATCGATGCTGCGGTCGAAGGCGTCGATCGGATGGCCACGCAGCGCGTCCATGATCTGGTCGCGTGACAGCACCCGGCCGGGACTCTGGGCCATGACATGCAGGATGTCGAACTGGTAGCTCGTCAGGTCGCAGGCACGGCCGTCGATGCGCACCTGCCTGGCATTGACATCGACCTCCAGCCGGCCGAAACGCAGCACGGCGTCGTCCGACTGCGGTGTGGCGCGGCGCAGCAGTGCCTTGATGCGCGCCAGCAGCTCGCGTGGTTCGAAGGGCTTGGGCAGGTAGTCGTCGGCACCGAGTTCGAGGCCGATGATGCGGTCCATCGGCTCACCGCGCGCCGTGAGCATCAGCAGTGGCAGTCCGCGCAGGCGCGGATCGGCGCGCAACTCGCGCGTGAGGTCGAGGCCGTCGCCATCCGGCAGCATCAGGTCGAGCACCAGCGCGTCGCAAGGTTCGCGCTGCAGCTTGAGCCGCCCCTGCGCGAGGTCGCCTGCCACGCTGACGACCAGCCCCGCGGCTTGCAGGTAATCACGCACCATGCCGGTCAGGCGGGTGTCGTCGTCAATGAGCAGGATTCGGGCGTTCATGGCGGCCATGGCGTCGGGAGATCGGCGGGGGTGCGTCCCAGTATCTTCGAGCACCCGCGTCAGGGCCGCGTGGCGCGCCTGTAAAGAAGCTTGTCAGGTCGGGCAAGCCCGGATCAGACGGCGTCGAGCATGGACTCGACCCGCTCAATCAGCTCGAACGGACTGAAGGGCTTGATCAGATAGCCATCGGCGCCGGCCCGCTGGCCCGCGCCGATGTCACCCGCCTGGCCGCGGGCCGTGAGCATGACGACCAGCGTACCGGCCAGCGCCGGATCCTGCTTGAGGCGCTCGCATACCTGGTAGCCGTTCAACTCGCCCGGCATCATCACATCCAGCAGCACCAGATCGGGTCGCAGTGCAGCCGCCTGCTGCAGCGCACCAGCACCGTCCACCGCCTCGTGTACGTCGAACTCCCCGAGTTCCAGCGTCATCCGGATCAGCTTGCGCAAATCTGGTTGGTCATCGACGATGAGGATACGGCGTGGCATGGACGTGAAGGTGGACGTGGGCAGCAGCATCCCGTCAGGCTACACCATCGACATGCAGGCTGCGGCCCAGGCGGGTCATCTCGGACTCGACCCACGCACGCACTGCAATGGCCGGCGCCGGCTGGTGGACGACACGCACCCGCTCCGGCAGCCCGCCGCGCTCGGCGATCTGCTGCGGCGTCTGGGTCGTGATCGCCAGCACACGCAACTGGCTGTAGTCACTCAGCGAGGACAGCGTCAGGAGCATCGCATAACCGTCGATGTCGGGCATCGCGAGGTCAGTGACCAGCAGCTCCGGCACCTTGCGGCCCAGTTGCAGCAGGCCGGTGTAGCCGTTGTTGGCCCCCCGGATGGCGATCGCCGAGCCCAGCGGCTGCAGCACCTCCTGCCACAGGTGGAGCTGGTCCACGCTGGAGGCGATCAGCAGCAGGTCGAGTGGCGCATTGCCGGCCGCCGCCATCGACAGCGAAGTCGGTGCCGCTGGACGCAGTCCGCTTCGGTGCGCCAGCGCCTCGACCGCCGAGAGGCGGATGCGGCGGTGGCCACCAGGGGTGCGCCCGGCGGGCAGGGTTCCCGCTTCGACCCAGAGCTGGACCGTGCGCAGCGACACCCCCAATCGCTGGGCGGCCTCGCGGGTGGTCAACAATGGATCCATCGGATCTTGAGCAAAATGGGGACGGGACATGGCAGGGGGTCCTCAAAAACACCTATCGGGCGAACCCGCCAACGGTCAGTTGAGCAGATTCGCAGGTCTCCAGCACTTATTTCTTCTGTGACATGCCAAGGTCATCGGCACGCCGCTTCCCCTGCTGTAGGACCGGACGTTTCAAAGTGTGACGTATTTCGCTACCCAATTACGAATTACGCACATCCAGTGTGGTGGTGTTCCACCACAAACCCCGCGACCGCGGGACCAAACAGTACCAATGATCCCGCAATTCTGATCATGCGCAAAGTCCTTCCCGTCGAGTCTTCAGCTGAAAACGATGTTGAGCCCGCCAACGGCTTGCCGCCATTGCCCGCCGGTACACGAAACTACATGACCCCGCAAGGCTGGCGCACGCTGCGGGCCGAGTTCATGCAACTGCTGGACGAGGAGCGGCCGAGGGTGGTGGAGATCGTGTCCTGGGCAGCCAAAAATGGGGACCGTTCGGAGAACGGTGACTACCTCTACGGCAAGAAACGCCTGCGCGAAATCGATCGGCGCATCCGCTACCTGACCCACCGGCTCGACATCGCCGAGGTGGCCGACCCGTCCGTACACCACGGCAAGGACCAGATCTTCTTCGGCGCCACGGTCACCTATGCCGATGGCGACGGCGTGGAGCACACCATCACCATCAAGGGTGTCGATGAATCCGACAGCCTGAACGGCGAGGTCAGCTGGGTGGCGCCAATCGCCCGCGCGCTGCTGAAAGCCCATGAAGGTGACGAGGTGCAGTTGAGGACACCGGGGGGCTTGCAGCAACTGGAAGTGATTGCCGTGCGCTACCCGGCACCCGCGCGCCCCTGATCAAGGCTTGACACGCGACACGCGCACCACCGACGGACAGCGCCGCACCACACGCAGCACATCCGCCAGGTGCTGCCGGTCGCGCACGGCCAGCGTGAGCTTCAGCTCGGAGGTCTCGTCCGCGCGGGTCGGGTCCATGTCGATGTGGGCGATGTCGGCTTCGGCCTGGCTGACGGCCTGCGCCACCTCGGCCAGCACGCCCTTGCCGTTGTGGACCAGTACCCCCACCGCCGTGCGGAACGCCCGCGCCGGCTGCTCGGCCCACTCCACCCCCAGCCAACGCTCGGGATCGCGCTCGAAATGGCGTTTGCCTACCGAGCAGTCGCTGGTGTGGACCGTCAGCCCTTCGCCGCGACCAAGGTAGCCGACGATCTCGTCACCCGGGATCGGCTGGCAGCAGGTGGCGAGCTGGATCGTGGCGTTTTCGCTGCCGTCGATGACGACGGTGCCCTGCGTGGGC
>JBEEMX010000055.1:0-11460 GCA_041192465.1 Pseudomonadota bacterium
GGGGAACTTCGCGTTGCTGGCGAAGTGCGTGATCATCCACGAGCCTTGCGGCACGATCGCGGCCTTGCCGGCGATGAACATCGCGTCGGAGCCGAGCTTGCTCACGTCCTCGGCGGTGGCGGACAGGCCCTTGCCCGGCAGACCCGCCATCCACGCCATCGTCTCGGCCAGCTTCGGATCGTCGTAGTAGAACTTGGCGTCCCAGGGCTTGTCCTGGAACTTGAAGCCGTTGGACACCGCGAAGTGGCTCCACTCGGTCTGGCCCATCATGCCGCCCGAGCCGGGGTTCTGGTAGCCGTAGACCGCCACCTTGGTCTTGTCGAACTTGGCCGACGCGGCGCTGTTGCCAGCGGCGTCGGTGGTGAGCTTCTTGACGACCTGCTCGAAGCTGCCGCCGTCCTTCGGGTTCCAGGTCATGTTCTGCAGATCGGCCGCCGACACGCCCGCCTTCTTGGCGAGGTCCATGTTGACGATCATGCCGATGGTGTCCCAGTCCTTGGGCAGGCCGAACTGCTTGCCGCCGCGGCCCCAGATGTCGTAGAGACCGGCGGAGTAGATGCCGATGTCCACCTTGTCGCGCTGGATCAGCGGCGCCAGGTCCACGAGCTGGTTGTTCTTGGCGAACTCGGGGTACTTGGCGAGGTGGTTGGTGAACACGTCCGGGGCGGTGCCGGAGATGAAGCCGGTGGAAATACCGGTCCAGTACTCGTCCCAGCCCTGCTGGGTGATCTTGATGGTGATGTCCTTGTTTTGTTTTTGGAACTCGTTGGCGCAGTTCTGGTAGGCCGGACGCTGGTTCGAGTCCCACAGGACGTACTTGATCTCGACAGCTTGCGCGCTGCCGGCCGCGGCCAGCAGGGTGGCCACGGCCAGGGTGATGGGGGTGTTCTTCATCGAGGTGTCTCCTTCGGGTGGGTGAGGTGGGGGGCGGGAAATGACGGGCGGCCTACTTGCTGCCGCTGAACTGCACCGACTCGACCACCTTGCGGCCGAACACGAACAGCAGCACCAGCACGGGGACCACGGCCAGCGCGGTCGCTGCCATCAGCCCGCTCCAGTCGGGCGAGCCTTGCGGGGTCTGGGACTTGAAGGACTGCAGCGCGACGGTCAGCACCTGCTGTGTCTCGTCCTTGGCGACGAGGAACGGCCAGAAGAACTCGTTCCACATGTTGATCGAGGTGAGCATGGCCAGCGTGGCCAGCGGCGCGGTGGACAGCGGCAGCACGATGCGCCAGAACACCCGCAGCGGGGACGCACCTTCCAGGATCGCCGCCTCTTCCAGATCCCGCGGGATCGACAGGAAAAACTGGCGCAGGAAGAAGATCCCGAAGCCCGACATGAGGCAGAACGGCGCCACCATGCCGGCCATGGTGTTGAGCCAGCCGAGGTCCTTGATGAGGATGAAGTTCGGGATGAAGGTCACGACGCCCGGCACCATCATCGACGCCACGAACAGCCCGAACAGCAGGTCGCGCCCCGGAAAACGCAGCCGCGCAAACGCATACGCCGCCATCGAACTCGTCAGCACCTGCATCGCCACGATGATCCCGGTGAACATCAGCGAGTTGCCGACGGCGCGCAGGAAATGCACCTCCGCGCCCGAGCCGCCCATCGTCAGGCTCTCCTCGTGCGAGACGAGGCCGAGCACGCGGGTGAAATTGCGCAGCGTCGGTGTGTCGGGCCAGAGCTGGGCGGCCTGGCTGAACACGTCCTGCGACGGCGTGAGTGCGGTCTTGAGCACCACCCACAGCGGCATCACGGTCAGCGCCAGCATCGCCAGCAGGCACGCCCAGGCGAAGGCGCGGGAAGGATTGAGTTTGAATCCGCTCATGTCGTGCTCGTGCTCAGGCTAGGTCGTTTTCGTTGGCCCGCAGGATGCGCATCTGCAGCACCGTGTAGAGCACCATCACCAGGCACAGCGTCATCGACATCGCCGAGGCGTAGCCCATCTTGTAGAAGCTGAAGGCGTTCTGGACGATGTAGTGGACGATCACGCGGGTCGATTCGAGCGGCCCGCCGTTGGTCGCCACCGCCACCGTGTCGAAGATCTGGAACGAGCCCGTCACGCTGGTCACCAGCACGAACACCATCACCGGGCGCAGCAGCGGCAGCGTGATGCGCCAGAACATCTGCATCTCGGTGGCGCCCTCCAGCGCGGCAGCTTCGTAGAGGTAGCGCGGGATGTTCTGCAAGCCGGCGAGGAACAGCAGCGCCACCAGCCCCATGTGGCGCCAGATGTTGACCGCCGCAACCGTCGCCAGCGCCTGCGTTTCACCGGCGAAAAAGGGTTGGTGCCCGATGCCGGTCCACGTCAGCAGCGCGTTGACGCCGCCCAGCAGCGGGTCCAGCAGCCACAGCCACATCAGCGCCACCAGCACGTTCGACAGCAGGTACGGCAGCAGCACGACCGCCTTGACGAACAACGAGCGCGCCAGCCGGTCCATCACCACCGCCAGGAACAGTCCCAGCACGGTCTGCAGCGGGATGTTGAACGCCACGTACCACGCCGACAGCTTCATGCCGCGCCAGAAGCGTTCGTCGCCCCAGAGCTTCACGTAGTTGTCCAGCCCGACCCAGTTCGGCGCCCGCAGCAGGTTCCAGTCGGTCAGGCTGATCTCGATGGCGCGCCACGCCGGCCACGCATAGAACAGCAGGAAGCCGGCCAGCGCCGGCAGCACCAGCGCGAGCGCCGTCAGCGTCTCGCGCCGACGCCGGGCGCCGAATGCGGACGGGGGGCGCGGGGCAGTGGGCATGGACTCTCCGGGGCGGGGGTGAAAACGAAAACGATTGCAGTGGAGACCACCGCTGCCCGGACTCTAAGGAGTTCGGTGGTAATGAGGCAATGGGGTTATCACCAATTATTAGCATCGCGCCATCAGCGACGATTACCCGATCCGCGCGGCCGGCTTGGCTACCATCACCCCTCTCCGACCGACGCCGACACCCCACCGCCGTGACCACCCGCAAACCCGCCCCCATGCCCATCCCCCGCCGACCGACGATGACCGACGTGGCCCAGGCCGCCGGTGTATCGCAGTCCACCGTGTCGATGGTGCTCAACAACATGACCGGGGCACGGCTGTCGGCCGAGACGCGCAGCAAGGTGCTGGGCGTGGCGATGGAGCTGGGCTACCGGCTGCCGCGCCGGGAAGCGCCCGCGCCGGCCGTCGCCGCCAGCGCCACGCCGGGCAGCCGCCGCAACCTGATCGGCTACCTGGTCGATGAGATCTCGACCAGCCCGCACCCGGTCGTCAGCGTCGATGGCGCACGGGATGCGGCCTGGGCGCATGACTGCGTGGTGAGCGTGGCGGTCACGCGGGGCAACGCGGAACAGGAGGCCGCCGCCATCGAGATGCTGGCCGCGCACCCCGCCTTGCTGGGCATCGTCTACTCGACCATCTTCACGCGGGAGGTGGCGCTGCCCGAGGCACTGGTGGGGCGGCTGGACACGGTGCCGGTCGTGCTGCTGAACTGCCACGACGAGCGCCACAAGCTGCCCACCATCGTGCCCGGCGAGGTTGGCGGCGGCCACGCGGCGACCGAGCACCTGATCGCCATGGGCCACACACGCATCGGTTTCATCAACGGCGAGCCGTGGATGGAGGCCGCCAAGGACCGCATCAAGGGCTACCGGCGGGCGCTGGCGACGGCCGACCTGCCCTTCGACCCCGCGCTGGTGCGCGACGGCGACTGGATGTCGGGCACCGGTTTCGAGGCCACGCGCTCGCTGATGGCCGAAGCGCGCCCGCCGACCGCCCTCTTCTGCGCCAACGACCTGATGGCGCTCGGCGCGATGGAGGCGCTGGCGCAGCTCGGGCTGAAGGTGCCGCAGGACGTGTCGGTCATGGGCTACGACGACCAGGAAATCTCGCGCCACACCCACCCGCCGCTGACGACGATGGTGCTGCCGAACTACGAGATGGGGCGCGCCGCCGTCGAGGCGCTGCTGGTGGCCGCCGACACGCCCGCCACGCAGCGGGCCGGGCGGCGGCACCTGATCAAGATCGACTGCCCGCTGGTGGTGCGGCGGACGGTGCGGCAGCGTTGAGCGGCGAGCCCGTCAAGACACACGGATCAGCACCATGCCCGCAGCCTTCGATGCCCCCACATCGAAGGTCATCGTCCGTTCACAGCCCGCGCTGGTGGCGATCCGCTCGATCAGACAATCCGCGAAATCCGCTGAACTGCCGCGATACGTCGCCAGCGCACGCAGCACCAGTTCGGCGCGGTCCACCACGATCTCCCGCGTTCGCAGCAGGATGTCGAGTGCATCGCCGACCTGCGTGCGCGTGAGCCGATACGCCGATGACAGCACCCAGACCAGCTCGATCACCGACACCACGGCCACGAAGCCCGGCGCATCGACCGTCAGGGACTCGATCAGCCGACCCGCTTCCGGAGACTGCTTCGGGTCGTCCTGCATGATGTAGCGCACCAGCACATTGGTATCGAGGCCAATCATCGGGCGGAGGCTCCACAGGCGGCGATGGCCTGGTTCATCTCTTCGATCGACACGCTACGGGTCGGCGTGCCGAACAGCCCTTTGAGTTCGGTGACGGAGCGCGTCACGGCCACGACCTCAAAGCGGCCAGCCGCCACCTGGACGAACTCGACCCGATCGCCCGCGCCGACACCGAGCGACTGGCGCACCTCGGCGGGAATGGTGATCTGTCCCTTGCTGGTCACGGTTGCAGCAGTCATGGCGAGACTCCAGATTCCAGAAAAATTTATCGCCTTACTTTACCGTAAGGAAGATGCCTCAGCACGGTAGTGCTCACCGTGCCTCTGTTTCGGGTTTTCACCGATCACCGCTAATATTATTAGCATCAGAATCTCGCCCATGGCGAACATCGAACTCTCTTCCGTCTTCAAGGCATACGGCGACCACGCCCCGGTGATCCGGGATGTCAACCTGCAGATCGCGCAAGGCGAGTTCTGCGTCTTCGTCGGGCCATCGGGCTGCGGCAAATCGACGCTGCTGCGCATGATCGCGGGGCTGGAGGACATCACCGGCGGCGAGCTGCGCATCGGCGGCGCGCTGATGAACGACGTGCCGCCCGCCCAGCGCGGCGTGGCCATGGTGTTCCAGACCTACGCGCTGTTCCCGCACATGTCGGTGTACGAGAACATGTCCTTCGGGCTGGGGCTGGCGAAGGTGGACAAGGCGGTGATCCGCGAGAAGGTGATGGCAGCCGCCAAGGTGCTGCAGCTCGACCATCTGCTGGACCGCAAGCCCAAGGCGCTCTCCGGCGGCCAGCGCCAGCGGGTGGCGATCGGGCGGGCGATCGTGCGCGAGCCGGGGGTGTTCCTGTTCGACGAGCCGCTGTCGAACCTGGACGCGGCGCTGCGCGTGCAGACCCGCTTCGAGATCGCCAAGCTGCACCGCGACTTCGGCAAGGCGAGCACGGTCTACGTCACGCACGACCAGGTCGAGGCGATGACGCTGGCCGACCGCATCCTGCTGCTCAACACGGGCGATGCGGTGGCGCGGGACGGCTCGGTTGCACAGATCGGCACCCCCCTGGAGCTGTACCACCACCCACGCAACCTGTTCGTGGCGGGTTTCATCGGCTCGCCGAAGATGAATTTCCTGCCCGGCACGCTGGTCAGCGCCGGCACCGACCACGCCGTCGTGCGCCTGAGCAGCGGCGAGACGCTGCGGGCGGCGGTCGATGCGCAGCGGTTGTTGCCGGGTGCGAAGGTGACGCTGGGCGTGCGGCCGGAGCACACGGAACTCGGCACGGCGACGCAGCACATCGTCCGCCCGCTGCAGTGGCAGGAGCGGCTGGGCGAATCAACCTACCTTTACATGGAAGGCGCGGACGGCAGCATCGAGTCGCTGGTCGCCAAAGCCCCCGGCCACGCGCACGCCAGCACCGGCCACCGCCTCGCGATCGGCCTGCCCGCCCACACGCTGCACCTCTTCGACGCGCACGGGCTGGCGCTGGAACGCTGCATCCCCGAGCAGGACCAGACGCTGCCGCAAGCCGCCTGACCCCTTCGCCGCCGAGAACCCGCGATGCAACTGGGTGTCTGCTACTACCCCGAACACTGGCCGCGTGCGCAATGGGCCGAGGACGCCCGCCGGATGTTCGCCATGGGCATCCGCGTCGTGCGGATCGCGGAATTCGCGTGGAGCGTGATCGAGCCGGCGCCGGGCGAGTTCCACTGGGATTGGCTGGACGAGGCGGTCGAGACGCTGCACGCGGCGGGTCTCGGCATCGTGCTGTGTACACCGACCGCCACGCCGCCGAAGTGGCTGGTGGACCGGATGCCGGACATGCTGGCGGTCGATCCGCAGGGCCGGCCGCGGGGCTTCGGATCGCGGCGGCATTACTGCTTCTCGCACGCCGGCTACCGTGCCGAGTCGCGCCGCATCAGCCGGGCGGTCGCCGAACGCTATGGGCAGCATCCCGCCGTGGTGGCCTGGCAGACCGACAACGAGTACGGCTGCCATGACACGGTGCTGAGCCTGTCCGAATCGGCGCGTCAGGGTTTCCGCCGCTGGCTGGCGGCGCGTTACGCGACGATCGACGCGCTCAACGACGCCTGGGGCACCGTGTTCTGGAGCCAGCGTTACCGGAACTTCGACGAGATCGACCTGCCTGCACTGACCGTCACCGAGGCGCACCCGGCGCACCGGCTCGACTGGCGCCGCTTCGCCTCCGACGAGGTGGTGGCATTCAACCGCGAGCAGGTGGCGATCCTGCGCGAGCTGTCGCCGGGTCGGCCCGTGTCGCACAACTTCATGGGTTTCTTCACCGAGTTCGACCACCACGCCGTGGCCGCGGACCTGGACATCGCCACCTGGGACAGCTACCCGCTCGGCTTCACGCAGATGTTCTTCCTCACCGCCGAGGAGAAGGTGCGCTGGGCGAGGACCGGGCACCCGGACATCCCGGCGTTCCACCACGACCTGTACCGGGGCATGTGCCGGAGAGACGACCGTGAAGGCCGCTGGTGGGTGATGGAGCAGCAGCCCGGCCCCGTGAACTGGGCGCACTGGAACCCGGCACCGCACGACGGCATGGTGCGGCTGTGGACGTGGCAAGCCTTCGCGCACGGCGCCGAGGTGGTGAGCTACTTCCGCTGGCGGCAGGCGCCGTTCGCGCAGGAGCAGATGCACACCGGCCTGCTGCGCCCGGATTCGTCCGAGGACCAAGGTGCGCTCGAAGCGGCGCAGGTCGGGGCGGAGTTGCTCATGGTGCGGCAAGCGTTGATGGACGGTTGGCGCGGCGCGGACCCCCACCCCAACCCTCCCCCGCTGGGGGAGGGAGCAACACCGGGTGGCACTGCATCTGATCTCCTCCCCCCAGCGGGGGGAGGCCGGGAGGGGGGCCTTCGCAGTCAGCAGACCTCTCAACCCGCGCACCGCCTCACCGCCCTGCCCGTGCGCCCGGCCGTGGCGATGGTGTTCGACTACGACGCGCTGTGGATGACGCAGATCCAGCCGCAGGGCGCGGACTACCACCCGCTGGAGCTGCAGTTCCGCGCCTACGAGGGCTTGCGCCGGCTCGGGCTGGACGTGGACATCGTGCCGCCCGGCGCCGAATTGTCGGGCTATCGGCTGGTGGTGCTGGCTGCGCAGCCGCATGTGTCGCCGGCCCTGCGCAGGGCGCTGGCGCAAGCGGTTGCAGCGGGTGCGCAGGTTGTACTGGGGCCGCGCACGGGATCGAAGTCGGCGCACCTGGCCTTTCCGGCGGACGAGGCGGGCGGGCCGTGGGCCGTGCTGCCGCCGGGACCGCTGGCGGCGCTGGCCGGGGTGCGGGTGGAGCGGGTCGCGTCGCTGCCGCCCGGTTGCGCCGAAGGGATCGAGGTCGGTGGCGTCACAGTCACGGTGCGGCGCTGGCGCGAGGATCTGGCGCTCGTCGGGGCCGACACGCTTGCCTCGTTCAACGACGGCCGCCCCGCCCTCACCCGCAACGGCCCCGTGCGCTACGTCGCCGGCTGGCTCGACGCAGACGGCTGGCAGGCGGTATTCACGGGTGCGGCAGCCGACGCGGGACTGCGCGCCACCCCGCTGCCCGACGGCCTGCGCATCAGCCGCGCCGGCGGGCTGACGCTGGCCTTCAACTTCTCGGATCTGGCACGGGATTGGACCCCCACGCCGATGGCGACGCCCGTGCTGGGCGGCGCACACCTCGCCCCCAGAGCGATCGCGGTCTGGCGGGATTGACTGCACCACAGGAGACAGCCCCATGAAAACGAACCTCACCACGCTCGCCGCCCGCTTCAGCGTGCTCGCGCTCGCCGCCCGCTTCAGCGTGCTCGCGCTCGCCGCCGCCGCCTGCGCTGCGCAAGCCGGCACCCTCGTCATCAACACCGACGCCTCCGACCCGGCCCCGAAAGCCGCCTGGGAAGCGATGGCCAAGGGCTTCATGGCCGCCAACCCGGACGTGACCGTCAAGATCAACACCTTCGACCACGAAGGCTTCAAGACTTCGATCCGCAACTTCCTCTCCGCCGAAGCGCCGGACATCGTGACCTGGTATGCCGGCAACCGCATGGCGCCGTTCGTCAACGCCGACCTGTTCGAGGATGTCTCCGATGTCTGGGCCAAGGAAGGGCTGAACGACAAGCTGAAGTCCGCCGCCGCCTCGATGACCCAGAAGGGCAAGCAGTGGGGCGTGCCCTACACCTACTACCAGTGGGGCATCTACTACCGCAAGGACGTGTTCGCCAAGAACAACGTCGCCGTGCCCAAGGACTGGAAGGAGCTGATCGCCGCCAGCGCGAAGCTCAAGGCCGCTGGCGTGACGCCGTTCGCCATCGGCACCAAGGCGCTGTGGCCCACGGGCGGCTGGTTCGACTACCTGAACATGCGCGTCAACGGCTACGAGTTCCACATGGACCTCACCGCCGGCAAGGTGCCCTACACCGACAAGCGCGTGCAGGAAGTGTTCGACCGCTGGGACGAGCTGACCAAGCCGGGCTACTTCCTGGCCAACCACGCCGCCTACGACTGGCAGGACGCCATCCCCGCCTTCGTCAAGGGCGAGGCCGCGATGTACCTGATGGGCAACTTCGCCGTCGATCCGATGAAGAAGGGTGGTCTGACGGAAGCGCAGCTCGGCTTCATGCAGTTCCCGAAGATCAACAACGTCCCGATGGCCGAAGACGCGCCGACCGACACCATCCACATCCCCGCCAAGGCGAAGAACAAGGCCGATGCCAAGCGGTTCCTGGCCTATGCGGCGAGCGCCAAGGTACAGGGCGAGGTCAACGCCATCCTCGGCCAGCTTCCGGTGAACAGGGACGCCACCAAGCCGACCGACGTGTACCTGAAGGACGGTTTCGCGATGCTGTCGGGAGCCTACGCGCTGGGTCAGTTCTATGACCGCGACGCGCCCGCCGAGATGGCCAAGGCGGGCATGGAAGGCTTCCAGAAGTACATGGTCAAGCCGGAAACCCGCAAGGAAGTGCTGGAGCGGCTGGAGCAGGTCCGCCAGCGCGTCTACAAGTAAGCCGGCCCGTCAGCCAAGCCCGCCCATGTCTGCCCGCACACCACCGCCGCAGTTCTCCTGGTGGACCCGCCACCAGCGCCAGATCGCCCCGTGGCTCTTTCTGGCGCCTGCGCTGCTGATGTTCGGGGTCTACGTGATCGCGCCGATCTTCCAGTCGATCGCGATCAGCTTCTACGACTGGGACGGGCTGGGCAAGGCGACGTACATCGGGGTCGCCAACTATGTCGAGCTGTACAGCGACCCCGATTTCCGCACCGCCCTGAAGAACAACCTGCTCTGGCTGGTGTTCTTCCTGCTGTCGGTGCCGATCGGGCTGGGGCTGGCGCTGTTCCTGAACCAGACCGTGTCGGGCATCCGCTTCGTCAAGTCGATGTTCTTCTTTCCGTTCGTGATCTCGCAGGTGGTCATCGGGCTGGTGTTCACCTGGTTCTACAACCCGACCAACGGGCTGTTCACGCAGATCCTCGCCGCCATCGGCATCCCCGGCGTGGCGGTCCTCTCCGACGAGCACCTCGTCACCTACGGGATCATCGCGGCAGGCCTGTATCCACAGATCGCCTACTGCATGATCCTGTTCCTCACGGGCCTGAACAACGTGCGCCCCGACCTGATCGAAGCGGCACGGCTGGAAGGTGCCAAGGGCTGGTCGATGCTGTGGCACGTCGTGCTGCCGCAGTTGCGCCCCGCCACCTTCATCGCCGTCGTCGTCACCATCATCGGCTCGCTGCGCAGCTTCGACATGGTGTCGATCATGACCTCGGGCGGTCCCTACGGCTCGTCTCGGGTACTGGCCTACTACATGTACGAGCAGGCCCTGAGCGAATACGGCTACCGCATGGGCTACGGCACCGCCATCGCCACCGTGCTGTTCTCGATCATGCTGGTCTACATCACCTTCGTGCTCTGGCGCATCTACCAGCAAGAGAAGGAACTGGCCTGATGTTTCCGACCCCGCTCGCCAAGACCAGGCCGCTGACGCAGGCGCTCTACAAGGTCGGCCTGCCCATCGCGCTCATCGTCTGGCTGCTGCCCATCATCGCCGTGGCGCTCACCTCCATCCGCGGCCAGGGCGACATCGCCAGCGGCAACTACTGGGGCCTGCCGACCGAGTGGCAGATCATCGAGAACTACACCGCCGTTTTCCGCAACACGCCCATTGCACGCTACATCGTCAACAGCCTGCTGGTGGCGATCCCGACGGTGATCGGCGCGGTGGGCTTGAGCTGTCTGGCCGGGTTCGCGCTGGGCACCTACCGCTTCAAGGCGAATCTCGCGGTGTTCTTCCTCTTCGTCGGCGGCAACTTCATCCCCTTCCAGATCCTGATGGTGCCGGTGCGGGACATGAGCCTGCGCCTGGGGCTGTACGACTCGATCGGCGGGCTGGTGCTGTTCCACATCGCCTTCCAGACGGGGTTCTGCACCTTCTTCATGCGCAACTTCATCCGCGACCTGCCGCACGAGCTGATCGAGGCGGCGCGCATCGAAGGGGCGAGCGAGTGGCAGATCTTCTGGAAAATCGTGCTGCCGCTGGTGCGGCCGGCGCTGGCGGCGCTGTCGGTGCTGATCTTCACCTTCATCTGGAACGACTACTTCTGGTCCACCGTGCTGATCCAGGGCGACCACGCCATGCCGGTCACGGGCGGGCTGAAGTCGCTCAACGGCATCTGGGTGGCACAGTGGCACCTGGTGTCGGCGGGGTCGATCGTGGCCGCGCTGCCGCCGGTGCTGATCTTCTTCCTGATGCAGAAACAATTCATCGCCGGGCTGACGCTCGGAGCTTCCAAGGGTTAAAGGGTTGAGCAGTGCTTGATGGTTTCCTGATCCTCCACAGCCGGCGCAGCAGCGTCGTCCTCGAACTGCTGCCCGGCGAAGCGCCGCTGTGGCGCTACTGGGGTCCGCGCCTGCCGGACGCCGCCTCGCCCGGCACACCGCTGCGCGACACCCGCCCGCTGCCGTCGTTCATGCTCGATTTCGACCAGCCGCTGACGGTGGCGCC
>JBEEMX010000056.1:0-11426 GCA_041192465.1 Pseudomonadota bacterium
CTGGCCAGCGCCTGCTGCTGGGCGGGCGTCGTGTCGAAGTCCTTGGGGATGACCCAGATCGACTGCGCCGGCACGCTGGCCGCCAGCACCTGTCCCGTGCGGTCGGTGATGCGACCGCGGCTGGCGGGCAGCTCGAAGGTGCGCTGGTAGCGGCTCTCGCCTTGTTGCTGGAAGAAGTCCTGGTTGACCACCTGGATGTAGACCGCCCGCCCGATCAGCAGGCAGAACATCAGCCCCACGCCCACCACGAGAAAGCGCGAACGCCAGATCGGTGTCTTGGCGGCCAGCAGCGGGCTGGAGGCGTACTTGGCGCCCTGCTGCACGGGCTTGCGTGCGGCGCGCTCGCGCAGCGTGGCCAGTCCGGGGAGTTTCATGGACGGACTCCCGAAGCGGGCACCACGCCATCGGCGGTGAGGTACTGGGTCACGGCCGGCGTGGCCACCGACATCTGCAGCCGCTCGCGGGCCATCTGCTCGACGCGCAGGTGCGTGGCCTGGGTGCGCAGCAGGACGCGCAGCTTGTCGGCGTCCTGTTCGAGCCGCTGTGACTGGTTGCGCTCACGCTCCAGGCTGATGAACTGGCGGCGGGTTTCGTAGGACACCTGCACGAGGTAGAGCGCGCTGGCGACGACCGCCAGCAGCAGCAGGATGTTCAGGCGTGTCATGGGCGCGTCCACACCGGCGGCAGGGCCACGTCCGTGCGCTCGGCCACCCGCAGCACCGCCGAGCGCGAGCGTCCGTTGCCGCTGACCTCCTCGTCGGAGGGCTTGATGCGGCCCAGCGCGTTCAGCAGCGCCGGTTTGGGTTCGGCGAACGGGGCACGGCGGTCGAACGCTTCCCGCGCGTGGCGGTTGATGAACGTTTTGACGATGCGGTCTTCGAGCGAGTGGAAGCTGATCACCGCCAGTCGCCCGCCTGGCTTGAGCGCCGCCAGTGCGGACGCCAGCGCCTGCTCCAGCTCGTCCAGCTCACCGTTGACGAGGATGCGCAGAGCCTGGAAGGTGCGCGTGGCCGGGTCTTGCCCACGCTCGCGGGTGCGCACGACGCTGGCGAGCAGTTCGGCCAGCTCGCCGGTGCGCTGCAGGGCATGGCCGGACTCGCGCCGCGCCACCACCGCCCGCGCGATGGCCGGGGCAAACCGCTCCTCGCCGTAGTCGCGCACGACTTCAGCAATGCGCTCCTTCGGTGCGGTGGCGAGGAACTCGGCTGCGCTCTGGCCGCGGGTCGGGTCCATGCGCATGTCGAGCGGGCCGTCGTGGCGGAAGCTGAAACCGCGTGCGGGGTCGTCGATCTGCGGAGAGGACACGCCGATGTCGAGCAGGATGCCGTCGAGCTGTGCGACACCGTGGCGAGCCATGACGGCGGGGTAGTCAGTGAAACGGGTGTGGTCGATCGAGAAGCGCGGGTCGGTGATGCCGGACTCGCCCTGCGTCGCGTGGGCCACGGCTTCCGGGTCGCGGTCGATGGCCAGCAGCCGACCGTCAGGCGACAGGTGCGACAGGATCAGGCGGGAGTGGCCGCCGCGGCCGAAGGTGCCGTCCACGTAGGTGCCATCCGGGCGATGCACCAGGGCGTCCACCGCCTCATGGAGCAGCACGGTGCGGTGTTGTCGGGGTACTGCTTCGTCTTGGGCCATGGAAAGAAGGGAGAAAACGGAAATCCGGCAGGGTACCCATCGCGAATACCCACAAATCAACACCACCGCCCACTGTAGCGGAGAAATTGTCGGGGGGTCAAGAAAGCCATATCGGAATAACCAATGAAATCAAGTACTTAGGTCATCTTCGCTGCCACTTTCACCGAACAGTCACCGGATTGGCAAAAAAGCCATACAAATGAAGCACTTAGGGATACCCAACCCACTCCACCCCGAGATCACCGACTGAGCCAGTGTCCACAGAACTGTGAAATATGGCAAATCTCCGTGTGGCGCCTGTCGAGAACGTTCCATGTGGTCGATCAAAAAGGGGGATCGGGGTGTCACTTTTTCGCCATTCAGGCTCCGCGTCGTCCGCGCGGCAGGTTGGATCGTTGCAGCTACACACGTACCCACTGTCCACGGAGTTCTCCATATGCCCTTGCTGATCGCCGCCTTGCTGGCCGCCGCCATCCTGGCGACCCCAGGCACCTCCGCGGTGGCCCAGCCCACCGTCTGGAACCAGGAAGACACCGTGCGCGAAGGCGACCGGCTGCAGACCCATGGCAACAGCCGACTGGTGGTCGAGATCGGCCCGAACCGCCTGAAGCTGGACGAGCGAAGCGCGCTGGTGGTGCGCCGGCTTGACCGCGACGGGGTGGAGCTGGACCTCGAACGGGGCAGCGTGGTGCTGGAGTTGCGCCACAGCGAGAGCGCCTGGCGCTGGCAGGTGGACACCGCCGCCGGTCGCCACCAGCCACACGGCCCCGGCCTGTTTCGCATCGATGCCCCTGACCGGCGCGGACCCGACACGGGCAGCGCCACCGCTTGGCGCAGCGCGCTGCGCATCGAAAACGAGGACGGCACCCTGCTGCTGCCCCCCGGTCGCCGGGCCGAGCGCGACCGCAACGGGCGCTGGCAGATCGGTTTCCCGCAGGCTGACGCCTTTGCCGCCTGGGCCATGACGCCCCCGGCCGAGAACGAGCCCCCGGACGACTGGATCGACCGCGGTGACCGGCGACCGCGCCATTGGCGGGCGGCGCCATCGTGGGACCAGCCGCCCATGCAGCCCCCGCCGCAGCCGCCGCGGGTGATCGTGGTGCCGGCGCCGATCCAGATCGAGCCACCCCCACGCCAGTGGCGCACTCCCATGCCGGAACCGCGGGATCAACGCCCGCCGCGCTGGGCCAACCCTGCCCCGACCCCCATGCCAGCGCCACCACAAGTCAGCCCGGCGCTGCCCCCCAGGCCAGATCGGCGTGCCCACGAACCCACGCCCCCCATGACAGCACCCCCGGCCTCGGCGCCGTCCATGCCGCGCCCGGACGAGCCGCGCCGCCCGCAACGCGCGCTCTGACCTCCGCGTCGATCAGCGGACGAAGCGCCGGCGGGCATCCAGCCCCAGTCCGCTGGCGACGCTGGCCAGTCGCTCGCCTTGCAATGCCTTCGCCCTGGGAAAGGCCGCCGCCAGCCGGTCAGTCAGCAGATGCAGCCCGGTCGATCCGCCCGTGAAATACAGCGCGTCGATCTGGTCGATCTGCAAACCGGCCAACCGCACCGTTGCACGGGCGGCGTCGGCGATGCGGCCGATGTCGTCGTCCAGCGCCCGCTGCGCCTGGGCCGGGGTCATCGTCACCGACAGGCCGCGCTCCACCAGCCGCAGGTCGATGCGGGCCTCGTCACCCGCCGCCGATGCGATCTTGGCCATTTCGGCGCGGCCGAGCAGGTCGTGTCCAAGGTGGTCGTTCACCACCGTCATCAGCCGGGTGTGGTGGCGCAGGTCGGCGTAGTTGATCTTCATCGCGCGCAGCTCCTGCACGCGCTGCGGCCGGTAGACGCTGTTGATGAGGTGCCAGGTCGCCAGGTCGTGGTAGACGCGGCTGGGCACCTCGCGCGCCGGCTGCCCACCAATCGACGGCCCGAGTGCACCAAACCCGAACTCGCTCAGGATGCTGCCCAGCTCGATGCGCCGGTCGAAATCGGTGCCGGCGATGTGGATGCCGTGGTGACCGAGCACGTCACCGTGGCGGTCCATCCGGTCACGGTGCCCCGGGCCGACCTGCACGATCGAGAAGTCGGAGGTACCGCCACCGATGTCGGCCACCAGCACGCGCTGGTCGGTGTCGATGCGCGATTCATAGTCGAACGCCGCCGCCAGGGGCTCGAACTGGAACTGGACCTCCTCGAAGCCGGCCGCACGCGCCGCTTCCTCCAGCGAAGCCTGCGCCTGCGCATCCCGTACCGGATCGTCATCGACGAAGAACACCGGGCGGCCCATCACCACCGCGGTCAGCGCATGACCAGCGTGGGCTTCGGCGCTGCGCTTGAGGTGGCGCAGGTAGCTGGCGATCACCTCGGCAAAACTCACGGAGCGCCCGCCGCCGATGTCGGTGTGCTGCGCCATCAGCGCCGAGCCGAGCACGCTTTTCATCGAACGCATCAGCCGGCCTTCGGTCCCCTCGACATAGGACGCGATGGCAGCGCGGCCGACCAGCCGTGGCAGGTTCTGCAGATCCGGCCCTTCGCCGAGGTAGAACGTGGCAGTCGGCATCGTGGTGGCCCCCTCTTCCAGAGGCACCAGCACCATCTCGCCGTTCCGGGGCACGGCCACCGCAGAATTCGAGGTGCCGAAATCAATCGCGCAGAAACGGGGAGTGGCTGTCATGGGCGGACGCGAGGCGGAGGTCGAGGGGGCGCGCATCATACGGTCCGCCCACCGGGTGGCGGACCGGGTGTGGCACGGGAGCGACGCCTTCATGCTGCAGTGCAACATGGCAAGTTACGCTGGACATCCATCGATGCCCAGTGCCCCACATCCGCCACTTCAGGAGCCGCCCATGCCACGCCCCAGCCTCTTCACCCCCGGCCTGCTGCTGGCCGCTGCACTGTACGGCGCCGCCACCCAGGCCGCGGAACCCCTGCCCCGCTTCCAGGTCGACCGCAACGAGATCTCGGTCTCGGGCCTGTCGTCGGGCGCCTTCCTGGCGGCACAGTTGCAGGTCGCTTACTCCGCCACGTTCAAGGGCGCGGGCATCATCGCCGGTGGTCCGTACTACTGCGCGGCCGGCAACATGGCGTACACCGGCATCTGCATGGGCCAGGTGCCGATGCTGCCGCCCAATCCCGCCCTGATGGCAGCAGCGGCCCGGCGGTTCGACGCCAATGGCCAGATCGACAAGCTGAGCCATCTGAAAAATCGCCGCCTCTACGTGTTCAGCGGCACACGAGACACCGTCGTCCAGCAGCCCGCCGTGAACGCGACCGTGGCCTTCTTCAAGCAGGTCGGCGTCCCGGACAGCCAGGTGCTGTACATCAACCAGATGCCCGCCGGCCACGCTGTGATCACCCCGACCCATGGCAACGCCTGCGACGCCAACGCCACGCCCTACATCAGCCACTGCGAAGTCAACGGCCAGGGCTATGACCAGTCTGGCGCACTGCTGAAACACCTCCACGGTGCGCTGCGACCCAAGGCCACCAGCCTCGCCGGCCGCATGGTGACGTTCCACCAGCGCGCCTTCGCACCATCGGGCACCGGCATGGCCGAAGAAGCTTTCCTGTACGTGCCGCCGTCCTGCGCGGCGGGCCAGTCCTGCAAGGTCCATGTGGCCCTCCACGGCTGTGCGCAGTCGGCCGAAACGGTCGGCAAGAACTTCATCGCCGACACCGGCTACAACGAGTGGGCCGAGAACAACCGCCTGCTCGTGCTCTATCCACAGGTCAACGCCTCGACCGTGCCCTTCAACCCCAAGGGCTGCTGGGACTGGTTCGGCTATACCGGGCCGACCTATGCCTGGAAAGCGGGGCCGCAGATGTCAGCCATCAAGGCGATGGTCGATGCGCTGGGCAACCCCCGCTGAGATTGAAAAAGCTGCCGTTGGCGTGACAATGGCTGGATAACAGCCAGTACTGCGCCCAGCCATGCGGATTTCCTGCCCCCACTGCCAGCACCGCGGATTCACCGCGCTCGCCAAACTGCAGGCCAATCCGGCCTGGCCCGTGCGCTGCAAGTACTGCAAGCGCCGCTCGCATCCCGAGGCGCTGCTGAGCGTCGGCGTCTACGGATTGACGCTCGGGCTGTTCACCGCAGCCGGGGCCGCCTGGCTGAACGACTGGCCGTGGTGGACGGTCGGGCTGGTCGCGGCGCTGCTGGCCGGGTGCGTCCGCCAATTGCTCCGGCGACCAAGCCTCGCCATCAACAGCACCGTCACGCGCCGGACCCGCGTGAAAGTGCTGGTGCTGGGCGCGCTGGCCCTGACGGCGGCGCTTGGCGTGCTCGGCGTTGCGCACATGGGCAACAGCGCGCCACAGGTCAACAGCGCACCCGCGGCCGAGTGACGCCCGGCGTGACGCCCAGAGCGGTTCAGTAGCCGGCCGGTGCCTGCTGGTGCCAGTCGGTGGCCTGCTGCAAGGCGTGGCTGGCGTGCAGCAATGCGCCTTCCTGCCAGTAGTTGCCGATCAGCTGCAAGCCGACGGGCAGCCCACCCGCGCCGAAGCCCGCCGGCACGCTGATGCCCGGCAGACCCGCGAGCGACGCCGGCAGCGTGAAGATGTCGGCGAGGTACTCGGCCACCGGGTCCGTCTGGCTGCCGATCGGGCGGGCCACGTTGGGTGACACCGGGCCGGCGATCAGGTCGCATTGCGTGAACGCGGCCTGGAAGTCGTCGGCGATCATGCGGCGCAGCTTCTGGGCCTGCAGGTAGTAGGCGTCGTAGTAGCCGTGGGACAGCACGTAGGCACCGATCATGATGCGGCGCTTCACCTCGGTGCCGAAGCCTTCGCTGCGGCTCTTGCGGTACAGGTCGTTGAGATCCTTGTACTCGGCGGCACGGTGGCCGTAGCGCACGCCGTCGAAGCGGCTCAGGTTCGAGCTGGCCTCGGCCGGGGCGATGATGTAGTACACGGGGATCGACAGCTCGGTGCGCGGCAGGCTGACCTCGACCAGCGTCGCACCAAGCTGTTCCAGCTCGGCAAGTGCGGCGCGGGTCGCGGCCAGCACGTCGGCCGACACGCCAGCGCCGAAGAACTCCTTCGGCAGGCCGATGCGCAGGCCAGCCAGCGGGCGGGCGGCGGTCGCACCTGCGCGCAGCGCGGTGGTCGCGGCGACGAAGTCGGGCACGGGCTGCTCGGCGCTGGTCGAGTCGAGCGGGTCGAAGCCGCTCATGGCCTGCAGCAGGTGCGCGCAGTCCAAGGCCGAGCGCGCCATCGGGCCGGCCTGGTCCAGGCTGGACGCGAAGGCAATCATCCCGTAGCGCGAGCAGCGGCCGTAGGTCGGCTTGATGCCAGTGATGCCCGTCAGTGAAGCGGGCTGGCGCACGGAGCCGCCGGTGTCGGTGCCGGTGGCGGCCGGAATCAACCGTGCCGCGACGGCGACCGCGCTACCACCCGATGAGCCGCCCGGGATGTGCGAGGGGTTCCACGGGTTGCGCGCCGGGGCATAGGCCGAGTTCTCGTTCGAGCCGCCCATCGCGAATTCGTCGCAGTTGAGCTTGCCCAGCGTCACCGCGCCGGCCGACGCCAGCCGGCTGACGACGGTGGCATCGAAGGGGCTGCGGTAACCCGCCAGCATCTTCGAGCCGGCGGTGCTCGGGAAGTCACGGGTGACGAAGATGTCCTTGTGGGCAATCGGCACGCCCAGCAGCGTGTGGCCGGCGCCATGCATGCCGCGGGCGCGCCAGGCATCGGCGGCGGCGGCCTGGGCCAGCGCGACCTCGGCATCGACCGCCAGGAAGGCGCCCAGCGCGGCGTGCGTGTTCACGCGGTCCAGCAAATGGCGGGTCAGCTCGACGCTGGAGATCTGCTTCTGGTCGAGCAGCCGCGACAGGTCAGCCACGCCCAGGGCGTGCAGAGGGGAAGTGGACAGGGTCATGGCAATCTCGCTCGGCTTCACTCGATCACACGCGGCACCAGGAACAGCCCGCCTTCGACGGCCGGGGCGCTGCGCTGGTTGGCTGCGCGGTCGTCCTGCTCGGTCACCGCATCCTCGCGCAGGCGCAGAACAACGTCCTGGACCGCCGACAGCGGGGTGTACAGCGGAGCCACCCCGGTCGTGTCCACCGCGCGCATGCGCTCGACGATGTCGAAGAAACCATTGAGGTCGCCCAGCAGACTTGCCTGCTCGGCCTCGCTCAGTTCAAGCCGCGCCAGATTGGCAATGCGGCTCACATCCTGGGGCGTGAGTGCCATTTTTGTGAACTATGAAATGAATTGGGCACGCGGGGCGCGGATAAGGCCCCTACAGGGGAGGCCACCGGACGCCGACATGGAGTGGCAGGCCCGGTGTGGACAAGGTCACGCCGAAGCCTTGGGGTATTATCACCCGCTCTTCCAGTCACGCTCTCCTGCCGCCCACCGGGGCGCCGGAATGCTTACGAGTTCACCATGTTCGGATCGTTGCGTCGATATTTCTCTACCGATCTCGCGATCGACCTCGGCACCGCCAACACCCTGATCTACGTTCGAGGCACGGGCATCGTGCTGAACGAGCCTTCGGTGGTGGCCATTCGCCATGAGGGCGGCCCGCATGGCAAGAAAACCATCCAGGCCGTCGGGGCCGAGGCGAAAGCCATGCTCGGCAAGGTGCCAGGCAACATCGAGGCCATCCGCCCGATGAAGGATGGCGTGATCGCCGACTTCACCGTGACCGAGCAGATGCTCAAGCAGTTCATCAAGATGGTGCATCCGCGCTCGCTGCTCAGGCCGAGTCCCCGCATCATCATCTGCGTGCCCTGCGGCTCGACCCAGGTGGAACGCCGCGCGATCCGCGAATCGGCGCTCGGCGCCGGAGCGTCCGAGGTCTACCTGATCGAGGAACCGATGGCCGCGGCGATCGGCGCTGGCATGCCGGTCTCGGAAGCCTCGGGCTCGATGGTCGTTGACATCGGCGGCGGCACGACCGAGGTCGGCGTCATCTCGCTCGGCGGCATGGTCTACAAAGGCTCGGTGCGGGTTGGCGGCGACAAGTTCGACGAAGCCATCATCAACTACATCCGCCGCAACTACGGCATGCTGATCGGCGAGCCCACCGCCGAGGCCATCAAGAAGGAAATCGGTTCGGCCTTCCCCGGCTCCGAGATCAAGGAGATGGAAGTCAAGGGCCGCAACCTGAGCGAAGGCGTGCCGCGCAGCTTCACGGTCTCGTCCAACGAGATCCTGGAGGCGCTGACCGACCCGCTCAACCAGATCGTCTCCTCCGTCAAGAAGGCACTGGAGCAGACTCCGCCCGAACTCGGCGCCGACATCGCCGACCGCGGCATGATGCTGACCGGCGGCGGAGCCCTGCTGCGCGACCTCGATCGGCTGCTGGCCGAGGAAACCGGCCTGCCGGTGCTGATCGCCGAGGATCCGCTGACCTGCGTCGTGCGCGGCTGCGGCATGGCGCTGGAGCGCATGGAGCGCCTGGGCTCGATCTTCACCTCGGAGTGAGCGCGTGCCGTCCTCGGTGATTTCGGCGAAGGCAGGCGCCTGCTGACATGCCACTGGGCACCCTGGATCGATCTCCACCGCCGTTTTTCCGACAGGGCCCGTCGGCCCTGTCACGGCTGTTGTTCTTCGCCTCGCTGTCGGTGCTGTTGATGGCGGCCGACACGCGGGTCGGGCTGACCACGCCGCTGCGCACCGCCGCGGCCGTCGTGCTCCACCCGATCGAGCGCGCCTTGCTGGTGCCGGTGCGTGGTGCGGGCTCGGTGAACGACTACCTCTCCGGCATTGCACAGGCCCAGCAGACCACCGAACGCGCCCGCGCCGAGCTGACCCGCCAGGCCGAACGTTCGCTGCAGGCCGAGCAACTGCTGCAGGAAAACGCCCGGCTGCGTGCACTGCTGGAGCTGCGTGCGCGGCTATCAGTGCGGGCACGCGCGGCAGAGGTGCTCTACGACGCACCCGATCCCTACACCCGCAAGATCATCATCGACCGCGGCAGCAACCAGGGCGTGCAGCATGGCTCGCCCGTCATCAACGAGCTGGGGGTGATCGGCCAGGTCACGCGGGTCTATCCGATGACCTCCGAGGTCACGCTGGTGGTCGATGAAAACGCCGCCATCCCCGTACACAACATCCGCACCGGTCACCGCGGCGTGGCCTTTGGCGATCCGTCGGTGGACAGCATGGAACTGCGCTTCGTCGCGGCCAACGCCGACGTGCAGGTCGGCGACATCCTCCAGACCTCCGGGCTCGACGGCGTGTACCCACCCGGGCTGCCTGTGGCGCGGGTGAGCCGGCTTGACCGCCGCACCCAGTCCGACTTTGCCAAGATCGCGCTGATCCCGGCCACTTCGCCCGACAGCGTGCGGCATGTGCTGGTCCTCGAACCCGTGGGCACCCAGCAGCCGCCCAAGCCACTGCCGGCGGATGTCGGGCTGCCGGTCCACGCCAAGGACAATCCGCCCGCCAAGTCCGGCACCAAGGGAGTCCGCAAGCCATGATGCCCCGCTCGGCGGACCAGTTGCTGCTGCCGGTGAATCCGTGGTTCATGTGGACCACGCTGCTCATCGCGCTGGCCTTGAATCTGGTACCGATCGGGCGCCAGCCGGCCATGCCCGACTTCATCGCGCTGGCCCTCGTGTTCTGGAACGTGCACCAGCCGCGCCGGGTCGGCGTCGGCACCGCCTTCGTGTTCGGCCTGATGATGGACGTGCATCAGGGCGGTCTGCTCGGCCAGCATGCCATGGCCTACACGCTGGTGAGCTACTTTGCCATCACGATCCACCGCCGCCTGCTGTGGTTCACGGCGCCGGCCCAGGCGGTGCATGTGTTGCCGCTGTTCGCAGCGGCACACCTCACCTCGCTGCTGCTGCGCATGGCCTCCGGTGGCGACTTTCCCGGCTGGCCTGTGCTGCTGTCGCCGGTCTTCGAAAGCCTGCTGTGGCCGTTGGTGAGCCTGGCGCTGCTCGCACCGCAGCGCCGGGCGCCAGACCCTGACAAGAACCGCCCGCTGTGAAACGCTCCGGCCTGGGTGCGATGACCGAACTGCGCAACGTCGAACAGGAGATCGACCGCTTCCGGGTGCGGCTGATCGTTGCGGCGCTGGTGGTGCTGTGCTGCTTCGGGCTGTTGGTGGCGCGGCTGTTCACGCTGCAGGTGGTCAAGTTCGACGAACTCACCACCAAGGCCGAGAACAACCGCATCGCCGTGGTGCCGATCGTGCCCAACCGCGGCCTGATCGTGGACCGCAACGGCATCGTGCTGGCCGACAACTACTCGGCCTACACCCTGGAGATCACCCGCTCGCAGCTCGAAGACGAGCTGGAGCAGGTGATCGACCAGCTCGGTGAAGTCGTGGAGGTGCAATTGCGCGACCGGCGCCGCTTCAAGCGCCTGATGGGCGACTCCAAGAGCTTCGAGTCGATCCCGATCCGCACCAAGCTGAGCGACGAGGAGGTGGCCCGTTTCACCGCCCAGCGTTACCGCTTCCCCGGCGTCGAGATCAAGGCCCGGCTGTTCCGCAACTATCCCTACGGCGAGCTGGGCGGCCACGTGCTGGGCTACATCGGCCGCATCAACCAGCGCGAGAAGGACGACATGGCCGACTGGTCCGACGAGGACCAGGCCAACTACCGCGGCACCGACATCATCGGCAAGCTCGGCATCGAGCAGAGCTACGAGCGCGAACTGCACGGATCCACCGGCTTCGAGGAAGTCGAGACCAGTGCCGGCGGCCACCCCGTGCGCCGGCTGCGCTCCGAACCGGCGACCCCGGGCAACACCGTGCGCCTGTCCATCGACATCAAGCTGCAGGGCCTGATCGAGGAACTGTTCGGCACCCGGCGCGGCGCGCTGGTGGCGATCGATCC